>JAFAMS010000100.1 GCA_019233165.1 Vulcanimicrobiota bacterium
GGCGCAGCGGCGGCTGGCCATCAACGAGATCCGTCCCGAGGCTCCTTATCACCCCAACCCGCGCTGGCACGTCGACGTCAGGGCGATCCTTGACGGCTGCGACGCGATCTTCGTCGAGGGAAGCGCAGAGGAAGACGCGCTCGCCCCGCTCGGCGTCGAGCCCTCGAAGCTCGCCGCCGTTCCGACGCCCGTGCCGGCTCCGCCGCAGGTTCGGGCGGAATTGGTTGGCGCGCTCTGCGGCTCGGAGGGTTTCGTCCTGCTGCACGCGCCGATCGAGCCGACCCAAAACCAGTTGCAGGCCGTCCGCGCGGCCCAGCGCGCCGATCTTCCTCTCGTGGTCTGCGGACCGGTTATCGACGCCGAGTACCTCTCGTTAGTTCGGGAATTCGCGGGTGACCGGACGGTCGTGGTTGCGGAACCGGACGAAGGTACCCTCGAGGCGCTCTACCGCTCGGCCGAGGTGTTCCTCGACGCGGCTTGGGTGGGATGCGGCCTGAGCCGCGCGGTCCGTGCGGTATCGCGAGGGGCGGCGTTGGCCCTTTCAAACCGGCTCCCGGTCGCCGATCTCCAGATGGGCGAGTTCGCCCGGACGGTCGACCCCGGCGACGTCGCCGCACTCGCGCGGGGCCTAGGCGACGCGTGGTACGCGCGCCGCAACGAGCCGGAGCGCTTCGAACAGGCCCGTCTCGAGGGGGTCGCCCGGCGTGGAGTGCGCCAGGTCACGAGATCGATCGTTTTGGCTTACGCGCAGGCCCTAGAGCGCCGGAAAGCGCCCGTCCTGCGGTAAAATAGACCTAGGGCCTGCCCGATAGTATTCTAGGAGGGACCACTACTACATGGATGTCCAGTCTGTCGCCGGAGCGGGGGCGCCACCCGTTCTAGCCGCGCAGGATGCGGCCGTTTCGCAGCCTGCGAATGCGCCGCTCGACGTCGTGCCGACAACGAAGGATACGACGCCGGGTGAGTCGTCGCATCACGGTGCGGCCACGAGTACCAGAGATTCCCTCCATCAGCTCTACGCTCCGCAAGCGCAGCAGTTCGAGGTCAGCTTTCGCGTCGAGCACGATCCAAACGAGATCGTGACCGTCTTTCGCGATGCCGCAACGGGTCAAGAGATCGCGCAGTTCCCTCCCGAAGTGATGGTTCAACTCGCCCAATTCTTCCAGAAGATCGCCGGCGACGTCGTCGATCGGAGCGCATAGCCAATGTCAGGTATCTCCAGCGTCAACAGCTCGAGCAGTGCCGATTCCGGTACCCTCGGAAACGTTCCACCGATCTCGTTTCCGGGGATCGCTTCCGGGATCGACTACAACGCGATCATCCAGAAGCTCACCTCCCTCACGCTCGCCCAGAACAAGCCGCTTCAAGATCAAGCCACGCAGCTCTCGAAGGCGAACGCCGAGCTCGCGAAGATCAAGGGCCTGATCCAAAACGTCCAGCAGGCGATCACCGGCCTCGCCGATCCGACGCTGTTCAGCAATTTTTCGGCGACCTCAAGCAACACGGCGCTTGCGACCGCGACGCAGATCTCGGGTTCGACGCCGACCGCGGGGGCGACGACAATCCTCTCGCAGACGCTGGCAACGTCGACCCAGATCACGGCAGATCCCGCGGCGAACAAGCCGGTCAACACCGGGGTTTCGCTCGCGACGGCCGGCTTCCAATTCACCCCGACGAACGGCGGGAGCGGGAGCGGAACGTTCACGGTGAACGGCCAGCAGATCACGTACGACGTCTCGACCGACACCGTCACCACGATCGTCGCGAAACTCAACGCGCTCGCCGGGGTCACCGCTTCGTTCGCCGGTGACAAGCTCACCGTCACGTCGACGTCGGGGCCTCTCTCGCTGGGCTCGGTGAGCGATAAGGGGAACCTCGCTCAGATCTTCAAGCTCGACACCGCGCAAATCACCGGCGGCGGGACGACGGTCACGTCGGCCGGAACCGTCGGCGGCGTCGATCCGACGCAGACGCTTGCGACCGCGAACCTGACGACACCGCTCAACGGTGGGAACACCTTCAGCATTAACGGCGTCGCGATCTCGGTCAATCCCGCGACGCAGAGCTTGAACGACGTCCTGACCGCGATCAACTCTTCGACCGCCGGGGTCTCCGCCTCGTTCAACACGGTCTCCGGTCAGCTCCAGCTCGTCGCCAAGAACACCGGCCCCTCCAGCATCGTTCTCGGCGCCCCCGGCGACAGCAGCAACTTCCTGCAGTCGCTCGGACTCACGACCGCCGGCGCGACGACGCTCGTCGGGCAGCAGGCATCGGTGACCTTTCAGAACCCGTCCGGCGGCTCGACGACCGTGTTCAGCAGCTCGAACCAGGTCACGAGCGTGATTCCGGGGATCACGCTGACCCTTCAGCAGAACGATCCGGCCACGCCGTACACGGTGACCGTCGCATCGGATCCTTCGAAGCTCGAGACCTCGATCAACGACTTCATCACGGCGTACAACAAGGCAATCGACGAGATCAACTCGGCTACCGCGGCGCCCGTCGTGCAGACGGCGACGCCGGGCACCCCGCTAACGCCGGGTCAGGCGCAATCGCAACAGGTGACGCCGGCGGGCGTGCTGTTCGACAATCAGTCCGTGCAGGGTCTCAAAGATCAGCTCGTCGCGCTCACGACCTCGTTGGTGCAGAACAACTCGTCCTCGTATAACTCGCTCGCCTCGGTCGGGATCCTGCTGGACACGAGCGTCGGCGTGATAACCAGCAGCAACACCTCCGGAACGAACAATACCGACTCGAAGGACAGCTCGCAGAACGCGGATAGCACGCTGCAGGTTCAAAACTTCGACGGAACGAGCGGCAAGTTCCAGGCGCTCAACACGACGACGTTGACCGCGGCGCTCGCCGCCGACCCGAATGCGGTTGCGGCGATCTTCAGCGGCGCGAACAGCATCTCGACCAGCCTCGGCACCTACTTGACCTTCGTGACCGGGACGCCGACGCAGCTCGGGCCGAGCGGGAACTTCGCAGGGAACGTTCCGGACACATCGCTCATCCAAGGCGCCGAGGACTCGAACTCGGCGCAGATCAGCTCGCTGCAAGAGCAGATCTCGCTGATCAACGATATGGCGACGCAGCAGGCGAACAACCTGCGCTCCCAGTTCAACGCTTCGGAAACCTTGATCGCGCAACTCCAGCAGGAACAAGCCTCGCTGTCCGGCTTCCTCGGCCAGACCTCGGGCAAGGGGAATTAGGAACGGCGATGACGCCGCAAGAGCTCAAGTATCTCGAGACGTCGCTGAACACGGCTCCGAAGGAAGAGCTGATCCTGCGCGTCTACGATGCGCTGATCATGCTCTCGCGGCAAGCGGTCGAGAAGCTTAACAACGATCCCGGAAACATCGAGGGGATTCACAACCTGCTTCTGCGCAGTCAGCGCGCGTGCATCGAGCTGATCGGCGGGCTCAACTTCGAGATTGGCGGCGAGCTCGCTCAGAACCTCAACTTGGTCTACGCATACTGGCATCGCGAGCTGGTTCGCGCCAACATGGAACAGGACGCGACCCGGATCGATAAGATCCTTCCGGACATCATCGATTATCGCAAGACGTGGGCGGAGGCGATCAAAGAATGGCGCAAGCAGCAGATCACCGAGGAGCGTTCCGGAGATGAATTCGCCTCAACCGCTTAACGAACGGCTCCTACCGATGCTCGACGAGCTCGAGGCGGCCTGCTCGCAGGCCGAGGCCGCCATGCGCGCGCGCAACTGGGAGGCGATGACCCAGGCGATCAACGATCAACGCCGCGTGAAGCAGGGGATCATCAACGAGCTGCACGCCGCTTCGGTCAAGGTCGAGTCGCTGCCGGACGTCTTCCGGCGGCTGCAAGCGATCTTCGCGTTCCGCGGAAACCAGCTGCGCCGCCTGATAGCGTACCGCAACGACGTCAGCCAGCGCCTTCAGAACGCGCGCAAGTGGAAAGACGCCGCACGCTCGGCGAATGCCGGGCTCGGTCCGGTCGCTTCCATCATCTCGCGCAAGCAGTGAGCTAGTCGACCAGAAGGTAGTCGAGGAGGAGCGGGCGATGTTCCTCGCGCGCCTGCGCGAGCGAGTCATCGGCGTCGACCAGCGCTTCACCGGTAGGGGTGCGGACGTACATCCGCCGGCGGTTCGTCGCCTCGGGACTCTCCCAACGCTCGGGGACGAGGCGTTTCGCCGCGCGATCGTAATGGCCGCACCGCACCCCGCCGTGCAGCCGTACCCGCATCCCGGCTTTGCGCAGGCGTTCGCAGAAGAGATAGTCCTCGTCGACGAGCCGGACCAGGCGGCGACCGCGTTCGACGAAGACGTGCGCCGAGAAGAAGGGCGGCTCGAGCGCGCGTAACGCTTCGACGCGAACGACGACGCACGCGAAGCCGACGCCGTCGACGGCGACCGCCTCGCGATCGTCGAACGCCGGGACGACGGCGCGCGTCGTGTCGGCGCCGTTCCATTCGTCGACGGCCATCGGACGCAGCCCATCGCGGCTGTAGTAGAGCGCGCCGGTCAGCGCGGTCTGCGGGTCGTCGTCGAGGGCGCCGCACAACAGCTCGAGCGCGT
>JAFAMS010000112.1 GCA_019233165.1 Vulcanimicrobiota bacterium
CACAGGCGCATCGAGGAAGCGCATGCCCTTCGCCTTCGCGGCGGCGTCGCAGGCGCGCGACGTTGACGGCTCACCGTGCTCGAGTCGATGAAGAGCGTCCCTCGCTTCGCCGCCGCGATCGCGCCGCCGTCGCGGAGCAGCGTCGACTCGACCGCCGGATTGTCGGGGAGCATGGTGACGACGACATCCGCATCCCTCACCGCGTCGCGCGCGGAGGCTGCGACCGAAAGCCCTTTCCCGCGTAGCGCTTCGGCCTTCGCCGGCGTGCGGTTGTAGCCGGTGACGCTGTAGCCCGCGGCCAGCAAGTTCGCCGCCATCCCGCCGCCCATTGTCCCGAGGCCGATGAACGCGATCTTCTGCTTCTCGCTCATCGCGCGGCGACGACCATGATCTCCACCTTGTACTCGGGACGCGCGAGCTTCGCTTCGACCGTCGCGCGCGCCGGAGGATCGCCCGGCGCGACCCATGCATCCCACACCGCGTTCATCTGTTCGAACGTTGCGATGTCGGCGAGCCAAATCGTCGCCGAGAGCAGCTGTGATTTGTCGGTTCCGGCTTCGGCGAGCAACCCTTCGATTTTCTCCAGTACCTGACGCGTCTGTCCCGCGACGTCGGCCGACGGGTCGTCGGGGACTTGTCCCGCAAGAAATACCAGGTCGCCGTAGCGGACCGCTTTACTCATCCGCGGGCCGGCGCCGATGCGCTTGATCTTCATGCGAGAGATAGTCTCGTTAGATCGAGAGTTGTCCTCGCATGACGGTGACGACCTCGCCACCGATCTCGATCGTCTCGATCGCGTCCGGTTCGCCGATCACCCGGACGTAGCCGATCCCGGGCCGGCCGACGTGGTCGCCTTGCGCGATCCGGTAGCTGCGCTCGGGGAGCAGTCCGTAGAACGCACAGTATCCCGCCATCCCGCCGCTGGCCGAGCCGGTGAACGGATCCTCGATGAGGACGCCGCCGAAGTCTACGAAGTGGCGCGCGCGCAGCGCGATCCCGCCCTCCGTTTCCCGCGCGAAGATGTGAACGCCCACGTAGTCGCGGTCGTCGACATCTTCGAAGAGCGCTGCGCGCTGCGGCCTGCAACGGGCGAGTGCTTCCGTGCTCCGCAGCGCGATCATGATCTGCGGCGTCCCGGTCGAAACGGTTTGCGGGAAGACGCCCTCGAGCAAGTCTTCGGCGGCGAGTCCGAGCGCGTGCGCGAAATGCTTGTGCGGATACGTGCGCATGAACGTCGGCGGCAGCTGCTGCATGACGTACCGCGACGCGCTCTCGCCGCGCTCGATCCGTACCGGGATGACGCCCGCAGGCATTTCCAGCGTCACGGTCGTCGTCTTCGCGGATATCTTCCCGAGCTCGCACAAGACGTGGACGGTCGAAAGTGTCGGATGCCCGGCCATCGGAAGCTCGAACGCGGGGGTGAAGTAGCGCACGCGGAAATCCGAGCGCTCTCCCTCGAAGACGTAGGCCGTCTCGGAGAGGTTCATCTCGCGCGCGATCTTTTGCATTAGCGCGTCGTCGAGCCCGCGAGCGTCAGGGACGACGGCGCACGGATTCCCTTCGAGCGGGCGCGAGGCGAACGCATCGACCTGCACGACTTCATAGGTGGGCATGCGCGGCCGAGCCGCTAGCGGACGAGGCTTCGGGTTCGGTTCATCTCCCGCCCGGCGCCGATCAACATCAGGAGCGTCGCGACGAGCTCTACCGCCATGACGACGAAGGTATCCATCGCGGCCCCTATTCCCGCTAACGAGCCGCGTTCCTCACGGGCCGGCCGTTACGCCTGGCGAAAGGCGGGTCGATGAAGTACCGAAATTTGGGACGCTGGGGCGTCCGCATTTCCTCGATTGGGCTCGGATCGTGGCTGACGTACGGCGGGAGCGTCGAGGAGGAGACGGCTCGCGCGTGTATCCAGCGCGCCTATGACCTCGGAGTGACGTTCTTCGACACTGCCAACGTGTACGCGCGCGGGCGTGCCGAGGAGGTCGTCGGCCGCGCGATCGCCGGGTGGCGACGCGATTCGATCGTACTCGCGACCAAAGTCTATTTTCCGATGGGCGACGGCCCCAACGATCGCGGGCTCTCGCGCAAGCACGTCATGGAGCAGGCGCACCATTCGCTGCGTCGCCTCGGCGTCGAGTACGTCGATCTGTACCAGTGTCATCGCTACGACCTCGCAACGCCGCTCGAAGAGACGTGTGCGGCGATGAACGATCTGGTGCGCGGCGGAAAAGTGCTCTATTGGGGCGTCTCCGAGTGGAACGCGGATCAGATCGCGTCCGCGGTGCTCTTGGCTCGCGCCCGAGGATGGGCCGAGCCCGTCAGCAACCAGCCCCAATACAGCGCCTTGTGGCGAAGGATCGAACGGCGCGTCCTCCCGACGTGCGTCGAGTACGGTCTGGGAAGCGTCGTGTGGTCGCCGCTCGCTCAAGGGATCCTGACCGGCAAGTACGCCTCGGTCAAATCGCCCCCGGCCGGCACGCGAGCGGCGGGTCCGGCGGCGGAAATGATGGAGGAGTATTTCACGCAACCCGTGCTCGATGCCGTCGCAAAGCTCGCCCCGCTCGCCAAAGAGGCGGGGATTACGCTTTCCCAGCTCGCGCTGGCGTGGTGCTTGCGGCGGCCGGAGATCTCGTCGGTGATCGTGGGCGCGACGCGGGCGGAGCACGTCGACGACAACGTTCGCGCCGCCGATCTCGAGCTCGAACCGGAGCTGTTCGCGAAGATGGATGCGATTTTGCTTCCGGTCGCGCCGGCGCCGCCCTACCTCGCTTAGCCCAGGGGGAGCCAACCGCGTGTAGCCCCGGATGCCGCGGGTAAGCCGCGAGCATGGAAAACCAAATCAACGAAAAGACCGAACTCGACAATCAAGACGTCCCGACGATTTCGAGCGACGACGAGCAGCAGATGCGCCGAGCACAGGGCGCGGACGTCGACGAGAGCGACGAGGACGAACGCGGGAACGAGCTCCTCATCGGCGACGGCGAGAGCGGTTAACGCATAACGCTCAATCGTAAACGCCCAGGGTGAACCATCGTTCGCCGCGGCGCGCGATGCGATAGATTGCGCCGTCTTCGAGCATGACGTCGTAGTCGTCGCGCTCGAGCGGCGCCGCCGACCACCAGCCTTCGTCGATGCGCCACGGTCCGGCGTAATCGACGACGGCTTGCGCCGGCGTCCCCAGGAAACGGGGGGCGCCGGCGCTTACGACGACATCGACTTCCCGCGGCTCGGAAAAGATCCGCAACTGCATCGTTGCCGTTTGCCGTGCGTGCGGGGAGGCAGCTGCGATCCATTCACGCGACACGAGCGCCGCGGGTTCGAAGCGCTCGTACGCGACGCGCGACTCCGGACGATGACCGCCGGGCTCCAACCGCGCGCGCACAGCCGCTTCGTCACCGAATGCGGCGTCGAGCCGCGCGAGCGCGAGCTCGACGGCTTCCGGATCGGGGTCGTCGCCGCAGAGAAGCGGGAGCGCGACGCCGCCTCGCTCGGCGCGCTCGACGCCGAGCCGCAATCCTTCGACCGGGGCTTCGAGCTGCAATCCTTCGAGCCGCGCGCGAATCAAGTCGAAGAGCATCGTTTCGCGCGCCGTCGGTTGCGCGACCGCGACCGCGACGCGCACGATCTCGCCGTTCTCGCACTCGAGCTGGAGCGTCAGCGCGGCCGCGCGTTTTCCGGCGACGACGAGATCCTCTGCGACGCGCGCGACGAGCGTCCGGAGCGCAAAGAGCAACGCCTCCTCGCTCGCCGCGCTCCCCTCGCCGTAGAGCGTTCGCTCGATCCGCACGCGATGCGGCCGCGCAAGGAACGGCACGTCGTCGATCCCACGCGCGAGCGCGTGCCAGCGCGCCGCCTGGGGGCCGAAGCGCCGGACGAACGGCCCGTGCGGAAGTGCCGCGAGCTCGCCGAGCGTTCGAATCCCGAGCAAATGCAGCCGCATTTCGAGCTGCGGATCGATCTCGAGCTCGCGCAAAGGTTGCCGCGCGACGAAAGCGGCTTCTTCGCCGCGCTGACAGGTTGCGTTCCGTTTCGCGGCGACGCGTGCGACGAAACGGCTCGGCCCGACGCCGATCAGAAACCGAAACCCGAAGGCCCGTAACGCCGAAGCGAGCGTCGCGCGCCACTGCTGCGGCGTCCCGCCGGCGCCGCGCATCTCGCAAAACGCGTACCCTTCGCCGCCGTCTTCGATCGCCGGCGAAATCGCATCGAGCGCGTCGAGGATCGCTTCCCACTTCGTTCGCCTGGCGGCGAGATCGGTAACGAGGGTCGTTGCGGCCGGGACGCAGGCTTGCGCCTCGATCGCCGTCATTCCGCGGCGCGCGCCTTGGGTGAAAGCCTCCGGGGAGGCGTCGATCACGCGCGCCCGGACGAGCCCGTCGACGACGAGGACCGCCGCCTGTGCGGGTTGCGGCTCGGCTTCGAGGGCGACGGCGAGGGCGAAATGCGGGATCGCAACGCACACGATCGCCATCGTTTCATGCGCCTTTCATGCACGGGCGCAGTTGGTTTAGAAGTTCGTGAAGCTCGGTTCCGTTTGCGAACATTGCTGCTATTCTGCCGTTGTCAGTTCAGCTGGCCCGGACTCATCTTCATCAGGAGTTAATCGACATGAAAAAGATCTTGTGTGCCGTCCTCGCCGCCGCGACGTTTTGCGCACCGCTCTGCGCGCAGGCCGGTGAGGTTTTCAATCGCGAGCATCGTCAAGAGAATCGCATCTACCAGGGCGTCCAAAACGGCTCGCTCACCCAGGGTCAATACGACCGGCTGCAGGCCCGCGAAGCGGCGATCAACTCTTCCCGCACGTACGACTTGCAGCAAAACAACGGGCATCTCACTCCGGCGGAATACTGGAATCTCAACCGGCGCGAGAACGCGCTCTCCCGTTCGATCCACTTTTACAAGCATAACTAAGGTGCGAAAAGCTCCCCTCGCAGCACGCAGCCAGACGCGCTTCCCCATTCGGGGCGGCGCGTTTGTGCTTGCGGATCTGCGCGCACAGCTCGTAGCCGGCGAGCGAGCGAAACGGTCCCGGCGCGCCGAGCCATCGCGTCTCCCGCAAGCTGCACTCCACGCGCACTGACGCGAAGTACCGCAGCTCGCTCGAGATCTCGGTTCCGACTGCGAGCACGACGGCGTTCGCGCGATGAGCGAGCGAGGCCAAGCGCGTCCACATGGTGGCGCGCGCGCGGGGGACCGCAGGGATCGCGAGCGCGCCGAACGCGCTCGAGCGTAAGACGATATCGGCGGCGCGCATCACGTCGAGCTCCCGCTCGACGCGGACGATCAAGAGCCGCTCCAGCGCGACGCCGGCTGCGGCGAGCGTCGGCGCGAAGAGACCTCCGCTGGGATCGTCGCGCCACTCGACGAGCGCGGCCGCGCCGCCGCCGGCGGTCGCCGCGGCGAGCAGGCTCGCGGCGAGCGCGCTCCGTCCCGAGCTAGCCGGCCCTTCGAGCGTCGAGATCACCCCCTTCGGAAAGCCGCCGGCGAGCGCGCGGTCGACGGGGTCGAGCCCGGTCCGAACCGCGCTCCCGTCGGCTTGGACGAACGCCCCTGGGGAGGCCGGCCGGAAGCGGATATCGAGGGCGTCGCGCAGGGCGGCAAAAGCGGGGGACGGAGCCATGGGAGGCCAAGGATAATCGAACATACGTTCGATGTCAAATCCCCAACCTTATCGCGAAGCGGAGGCCGATGACCGAGATCTTGCGGGCGCGGCGCGGTATCCCCAAGTTCGCTCGCAAGGTGCTGGCGGGCGCCCCCGTGCGGATCGTCGCGTTCGGGACGAGCCTGACGCTGCACTCGCATTGCGGCCAGCGGCTCGGAGCCCGGTATCTCGATCCGCTCGTCCCGATGGCGGCGTCGGCGACGCGCAACGCTCGAATCGAGCTGATCGCGCAAGGGCTCGAAGGATTTCCGAGCTGGTGGGCGGCGCATCGTGTTCGCAGCGACGTCCTCCCGCACGCGCCGGATCTCGTCTTGCTCGAGTTCGCGCACAACGATACCTACGTTCCGGCGATCCCGGCGGCGATGCACGCGATCGTCGACAAGATTCGCGAAGCGCTTCCCACCTCCGAGATCGCGATCATCATCCTGGCACCGCAAGGGAGTGCGGCGCGCGGGCCGAGCGAGACGATGCTCGCGCACGAGCGCGTCGCCGAATACTATGGGTTGCCGTCGTTCGATCTCGCGACGTTTGCCGAGCGGCTCGTCGCAGACGGCCGTACGACGTGGGCCCAGCTCACGTTCGACGGGATCCACCACACCGAGCTGGCGACGCAGCTCTTAGGAGAACCGTTCGCGCGCGCGTTCGTCGAGCTGTTGCGCGTTTCGGCGCAGAACGCCGTGGAGCGCGCGCCGGTCGCGCCGGCACGTTCGCCGATCGCGCGCGCCGATCGCGCGAGCATGCGCCAGTTCGTGGGCGGCGACCGGAAGTGGACGGTCGGTCCGCCTTCGCCGCAGATGCTCAAGTCGCGGACGATCGCGGCGTTCGTCGACGAGATCGCAACGGCGAACGAAGCCGGTGCGAGCTTCTCGTTCGCGTTTCGTGGGATGCACGTGCAGGTCTGGGCGCTCTCGCTCGGAGGCGCGCTCGACGTCGCCGTCGACGGCGCCCCGGCGCAGCGGCTCGACGTCCCCGCGAGCGCGCGGCCCTATTGGGGACTCGTGAGCCTCGCCACGGACATGCCGGATGCGCTGCACGCGGTCGAGATCGCGGTAGCGCAGCTGCCGATCGTCTTGGGAGATCTGTTCTTCGTCGGCGAGCTCGAGCCCGCGGCTGTGCGATGAGCTTAGTTCGTATTCGATGCGGGATTCCGAGATTCGCGCGCAAGCTCGAGGCGGGAGAGCCGGTGACGATCGTCGCGTACGGGACGAGCATGACGTTGCATTCGCGCTGCGGTCGCCGTTTGGGAGGATGGTATCTCGAACGGCTCGTCGATGCGGTGCACGAACGTTGGGGCGATGCGGATCTCCGGCTGATCAACAGCGGGCTCGAAGGCTTTACAACGTGGTGGGCGGCACATCGCGTTCGCACCGACGTCTTGCCGCACCGGCCCGACTTAGTGCTGCTGGAGTTCGCGCACAACGATGAAGGGAAGTTCCTCCCGGCGATCCCCGTCGCAATCGACGGCATCGTCGCTCAGATCCGCGAGGATTTGCCGGAGTGCGAGATCGCGCTGGTCATCCTGCAACCTGCGGGAGAGGCGCGCAACGGGCCGAGCGAAGCGATGCTCGCGCACGAACGTGCGGCCGACGTATACGGTTTCCCGTCGTTCGATCTGGCGACGCATGCCGAGCGGCTCGTCGAGGAGGGGCGAGCCACGTGGAACGGCGATCCCGCAACGTCGTTGACGTTCGATGGGATTCACCATGCCGCGCTCTCCGGCGAGCTCCTCGGGCAGCCGTTCGCCGATGCGTTCGTCGAGCTCGTTCGCGACTCGCTGCGGATGACGGAGTCGCGACAAGTTCCGTCCAGGAGTTCGCCGGCCTCCCGCGCGCATCGATTTTCGTTGCGCCCGTTTCTCGAGGGAGGCTGGGCGATCGGTCCTGCGACCGAGGAGATTTATTGCAAGCGAAACATCGCCGCTTTCGTGGACGAGATCGCTGCGGCCGGTTCGCCGGGCCCGAGGTTACATCTCTCGTTCACCGGGACCGTGGCGCAAGTCTTCGCACTCGGGATCGGTGGTGCCGTGCGAATCGTCGCGGACGGCGTGGAAACGTACGGCCGCCTCTCGAGCTCCGAGCCGCCGCAGTGGACGCTCGTGAACCTCGCCGCCGACGTCTCGGATGCGCGCCACGATGTCGAGCTCACCGTCCTCGAAGCGCCGCTCGTCCTGGGCGATTTGTTCGTCGTCGGCCGGCTCGCGACGTGATCGCAGCGCTTGCGTTGACCGTCGTCGTCGACGGTTTTCCGCTGAAATTCGACCAGCCGCCGCTCGTCCGCGGCGGTCGCGTCTACGTTCCGTTGCGCGGGATCTTCGAGCGGCTCGGCGCGAGCGTCGTCTACGCCGGCGGTACGATCGATGCGACGCGCGGGACGCACACGATCCAACTGCGGATCGGCAGCACGAGTGCGACCGTCGACGGCGGGAACGAGACGCTCGACGCGCCGCCGTTCGTTGCGGGAAATCGGACGCTCGTGCCGTTGCGGTTCGTCGCGCAGGCGCTGGGAGCGACGGTCGGCTACGATCACGCGATGCGAACGGTCGCGATCACGTCGCCGGCTCCGCCGCGGCCGCCGCCGACCGCCGCGCCTCCACCGGCGCCGACTCCGCGCGTGACCCCGACGCCCAAGCCGACACTGCCCGCGCACGCCGCGGCGAACTACATCGTAGAGATCCGCCCGACGTATGACCAGTTCGTCGGCGGCGCATTCACCGTCTCGGGCCGGACGCATGCGGGTGCTACGGTCCGGATCGATGCGGTCTCGAGCGGCCGCGTCCCGCCGCAGCCGTGGACGCGCCAGGGGGCGACGACCGTGACGGTGACGGCGGACGACCGCGGTTACTTCAGCACGGCGCTCGCGCTGCCGGCATTCGGGTACGGTGTTTTCGACTTGCACCTGGTCTCCGTCGATCCGAGCGGCAACACCGCCGACGTCCGTACCCGTGCGCGCTTCCGATAAGCCGGCGCTCGAGCCGCTGCCGTTCGCCGAGCGCGTGCTGAAGAACGGCTTGCGGGCGATCACGCTCGAGGATCATCGCTCGGCGACGGTCTCGGTCAACGTCGCGTACCGCGTCGGCGGAAAGGACGATCCGCCCGAGCGCTCCGGCTTCGCGCACCTCTTCGAGCACCTGATGTTCAAGGGGACGAAAACGACCGGCGCCGAGACGATCGATCGTCTCACCGAGGACGTCGGCGGTTTCAACAACGCTTACACGACCGAGGACTACACGAACTACTACGAGGTCGTCCCCTCGAACTATCTCGAGCCGATCTTGTGGGCCGAAGCGGACCGTCTCGGCGGACTCGTCGTCGATCAAGCGAATTTCGCAACCGAACGCGACGTCGTCATCGGCGAGTACGACCAGCGGATCCTCGCCGAGCCGTACGGGATGCTGGGCGAGCTGGTGCAACGCGAAGCCTATCGCGTTCATCCGTATCGCCGCGGCGTCATCGGCGATCCCGAAAATTTGCGCGCGGCGACGCTCGAGGACGTTCGCGCATTTCACGCGACGTACTATCGCCCCGACAACGCCACCTTGATCGTCGTCGGCGACTTCGAGACGCCGCAAGTCGACGAGTGGATCGACCGCTATTTCGCCGAGGTCCCGCGACCCGCAGGAGCGATCCCGCGAGTCACCGCCTTCGAGCCGCCGCAAGCCGGCGAGCGGCGGCTGCGCTATCCGTCGCCGAACGCACCGCTGCCGGCCCTTCACTTTGCATGGCACATTCCGAGCGCCGGCGACGACGACATGCCCGCCCTCGATCTGATCGAGACGCTGCTCGGCGTCGGCAAGAGCTCGCGCCTGTATCGCGCGCTCGTCTACGAGCATCAAATCGCGACGAGCGCGTGGGCCGGCGCGGACTGGTCGGAGCAGCCGGGTCTGTTC
>JAFAMS010000171.1 GCA_019233165.1 Vulcanimicrobiota bacterium
GGTCGAGGAAACGATCGAGCCGCTCGAACGGATCTTCGTCGTTTCGGGGAGCATGGCGCCGCAGACCGCGGAGCAGATCGCGTGGGCGCTCGACAACGGTTGGGAGGAGCTGCGCATCGATCCGCACGCGATCGACGTTCGCGCGCCCGCACTCGATGCGCTCGCATCCTCCGCGCTGGAGCGCTTCCGGCGATCCCGTCGAGGGGTCGTCGTCTACTCCGCGCGCGGACCGCACAAAGGCGCGAGCGCCGTCGACCCGGCCGAGCTCGGAGCGCTTGTCGGCGGACTCGTCCTGCGCGCGTTCGAGAGCGGCGCGGTTCCGCGCGCGATCGTTTGCGGCGGCGACACGAGCTCGTACGCGGCGCGCGCGCTCGGCGCCGACTCGCTTTCGATCGCACGGATCATCACGGTCGCCGCCGCGCTCTGCCGGGTTCATGCGAGCGGCGCGCCCGCGGTCGACGGAAAGCACGTGGTGCTCAAAGGGGGACAGGTCGGCGACCTGCGATTCTTCGACGCCGTGCGGACCGGCGGGAGCTAGGAGTACCTCTTCACATCGCACAAAGGGGAGCGCATGAACGAGAACGGGAGCACTCGGCGCGTCATCGTCGTCACCGGGGCATCTTCGGGGATGGGCGCGGCGACGGCGCGCCTGTTGAACGAGCACGGCTTCACGGTCGTCGCCGGCGCGCGCCGGACCGACCGTCTCGCGAGTCTCGGTGAGGGGATCGACGGACGCCGGCTCGACGTCACCGATCCCAAATCCGTCGACGACTTCGCCGGTTACGTCGGAGAGCGCTACGGAAAAGTCGACGGGCTCGTGAACAGCGCCGGCCTCGCGCTCGAGAACAAGTACCTCGGCGAGACGACCGACGCCCAGTGGGAGACGGTCTTCGACGTCAACGTCATCGGTCTCGCGCGGATCACGCGCGCATTGCTCCCACTGCTCAAAAAAGCGCCGTTTGCCGACATCATCAACGTCGGCTCGGTCGCCGCGTTCGACGTCTATCCGGGCGGCGGCCCGTACGTCGCGAGCAAGCACGCCGTCCGCGCGATCACGAACGAGCTTCGCCTCGAGCTCAATGGGCAGCCGATTCGCGTCGTCGAGCTCGGGCCGGGGATGACGCGCACCGAGTTCGCCGACGTTCGCTTCGGCGGCGATCAAGAGCGCGTCGAGCGGACGTATGCCGGGACGATCCCGCTGCAGCCCGAGGACCTCGCCGAGTGCATCCTCTTCATTCTTACGCGTCCGCAGCACGTTAACATCGACTACATGGTCGTGCGGCCGCTCGATCAAGCGACTTCGTATATGCTCCATCGCCGCAAACCCGCCGAGACCGCGAAGCGCTGATGGCCGCCGTCCGTTTGGAGTCGGTCTCGAAGCGGTTCGGTAAGAACACCGTCGTCGACGACGTGTCGATGCAGGTTCCGGACCGGGAGTTTCTCGTCTTCGTCGGTCCCTCGGGATGCGGGAAGACGACGACCCTGCGGATGATCGCGGGCTTGGAGACGATCAGCGACGGAAAGATCTTCATCGGCGACCGCGTCGTAAACGACGTCGAACCGCGCGACCGCAACATCGCGATGGTCTTCCAGAACTACGCGCTCTACCCGCACATGAACGTCTACGAGAACATGGCGTTCGCGCTCAAACTGCGCAAGATGTCCGCTGCGGAGATCGATCGGCGCGTCAAAGAAGCGGCCGAGATCCTCGGAATCGCGCACCTGCTGAAGCGCCGCCCGAAGGAAATGTCGGGTGGCCAACGGCAACGCGCCGCGCTCGGCCGCGCGATGGTCCGGGATCCCGACGTCTTTCTGATGGACGAGCCGCTCTCGAATCTCGACGCGAAGCTGCGGGTTCAGATGCGCGTCGAGCTCGCGCAGCTCCACCGGCGCGTCAACACGACGACGATCTACGTCACGCACGACCAAGTCGAAGCGATGACGATGGGCGACCGCATCGTCGTGATGCGCGACGGCGTCATCCAGCAAACCGCGGCGCCGAAAGAGCTCTACGACCACCCGGCCAACCGTTTCGTCGCGGGCTTCATCGGCTCGCCGCCGATGAACTTTCTCGCCGCCGAGCTTCTCTCGGAAGGCGAGAAACTTTACGCTCGAGGGAACGGCTTCAAGACGGTGATACCCGCGGCGCGCGCCGAGCGGCTGGGCGAGCTTCCAACGAAGAAAGTCGTCATCGGAATCCGGCCCGAGGACGTTCGCGTTACCGCGACCGCCGGCGCGGATTCGGATTCAACCGTCGAGGCAACCGTCGACGTCGTCGAGCTCCTGGGCGCAGAGCAACTCGGTTTCGTGATCGTCGGCGATCAGAACCTTACGATCCGGACGTCGCCGGACGTCGCGCTCCCGCTCGGCTCGAAGGTCTCGCTCGCGTTCAACGCGGCCAAGCTGCACGCGTTCGATCCGGAGAGCGAAGCGGCGTTCTTCTAGTCCATCATCACGCCGCCGTCGACGGCGAGCATCTCGCCGAGGACGAACGAAGCGTCCGGTGAGAGGAGCCACGCGATCGCCTTCGCGATCTCCTCGGGTTCCGCGAGACGGCCGATCGGATGCATCGCCATCGCGTGCGCCTGCGCCTCGGCGGTCGGCATCACTTGCATCCCCATCGGCGTTTTCGTCCCGGCCGGGACGACGCCGTTCACCGCGATCCCTTTCGGTCCGAACACGCGCGCGGCGTTGCGCGTGAGCGCGAGCACCGCACCCTTGCTCGCCGAATAAGCCGCGGTTCCCGCCAAACCTCCGCCGCGCTTCCCGGCGACGCTCGAAACCGTGCAGATCCGGCCGCCGGGCTCCATCCGCTTGACGGCTTCGCGGATGCACAAAAACGTCCCGATCACGTTGATCCGATAGATCTGCATCCACTTCTCGACGGTGAGCTCCATGAACGGCGTCGTATCCGAGATCCCGGCCGGCGTCGCGAGCGCGTCGAGTTTCCCGAGCCAATCGCAGGCGCTCTCGAAAAGCGCGACGACCGAGCTTTCGTCGGCGACGTCGACCTTGAACGCGGCGCCTCCGCACTCGGCGGCGACTTTTTCGGCGGCTGCGAGGTTGAGGTCGGAGACGGCGACGCGATACCCTTGCGCGCCCAAGACGCGACAGAGTGCGGCACCGATCCCGCTTCCGCCGCCGGTGACGATCGCGGTGCGCTGTGAAGATGTGCTCATGGGACGGGACTACGCGCCACGCGACGAAAGCCCGCCTTATGGGGGTTCGGATTCTGCGCGCAGGGGTCATCGCCGGCCTGGTCGGCGGCGTCCTGTTCGAAGCGTTTTTGATCGCCGTTCTCGTGGTCGCGTACCGCGAGCCGCTGGTGCCGACGATCGTCTCGAGCTTTCAGTTCGTTGCCGCAGGCGCGATCGGGAAATCGACGGCGTTCACGTCGCCGGCGTTCGCGTGGCTCGGTGCCGTCGTCCACTTCGTCGTGAGCATCGGTTGGGCGACCGGCTACGCGTACCTCGCGCAAACGCGCGAACAGCTGCTGTCGCAACCGCTCGTCTCCGGCGTCTTCTTCGGGGTCATCGTCTTCGCGATGATGCAAGTGATCCTGCTCGCGGCGGGATTGTTCGCAAGCCCCACGTCGATCGGTCTCTTGACGCAGTTGACCGCACATTGCGTTTTCTTCGGGATCCCCGTCGCGTACGTCGTAGCGCGCCTCATGCGCTGAGATGCTCGCCAGCCTCGAGATCGATCTCGGCGCGATTCGCGCGAACGCGGAAGCGATTGCGGCGTTCGTAGCGCCGGCCCGGTTCGGCGCCGTCGTCAAAGCGAACGCCTACGGTCACGGACTCGCCGACGTCGCGCGCGCGCTCGACGACTGGGTCGCAACGTTCTGCGTCTATGCGGTCGAAGAGGCTGCGGCGCTGCGCGACGCGGGGATCAACGCTCCGATTTTGGTCATGGGCCCCATCGAGCCGACGGATCTCGAGACCGCGCACGCCTCGCACGCCGCGATCACGTTGTGGGACACCGGCGCATACGCGCGTCGGGTCGCGAGCGTCGGACGACGACGTCAATCACCGATGCGGATTCACGCAAAGATCGAGACCGGCGTAACGCGGTTAGGCTTGGCTCCCGCGAACGTCGCCGCTGCGCTCGAGGCGTACGAGCGAACGCCGGAGCTCGAGGTCGCAGGAGCGTTCTCGCATCTGGCCGCGGCCGAGGAGCTGGACTCCGATTTCACGCTCGTTCAGCTCGAACGATTTCAAGAGTCGCTCGCGCCGTTTACCGCACGCCCCCTCGTCCGCCACATCGCCGCTTCGGCCGCCGCGCTGTTGTGGCCGCAAACGCGGCTCGATCTCGTTCGCGTCGGAATCGCCCTGTACGGTTTGTGGCCGTCGCCCGAGACGCACGCCCGGCTCGGTGAGAAGATCGCGCTCGCGCCCGCCCTGCGCTGGACTACGAGGCTCGTCGAAGTGCGGGACGTCCCGGCCGAAACCTCGGTCGGCTACGGCCGCACGTACCGGACGACGGCGCAGTCGCGGATCGGCGTGCTGCCGATCGGCTACGCCGAGGGGATCCCCCGCGCCGTCTCAAACCGCGGCGCGGTCCTGGTCGCCGGCAAACGGTGTCCGATCGTCGGCCGCGTCTGCATGAACATGACGATGATCGACGTCACATCGGTTCCCCAGGCTTGCGCCGGCGACGAGGTCACCCTCATCGGGCGGGACGGTGTGTCGACCCTCACAGCCGAGGACTGGGCGGAATGGGCCGGCACGATCGTTTATGAAATTGTCGCTCGTATCCCGCGCGAGGTGCCACGGGTCTACCGTCCGACGTGAACGAACGAATTTCAGGGATGTCGCTGCTCTCCCGCTATCACGAGCTGCTCGCCGTGTTCTCGCGGCGGCGATACGCTATTCTCGCCGCCACGGTACCGCTTTTGGTTGCGGTAGCGCTGCTCTTCGGAAGCTACGGCGCTAGCGAAGCGCTGTGGTCCGTGGCGGCGGTCGCAACGATTATCGCAGGTTCCGCGCCGATCGTGCGGTTCGCGTTGCGGACGTTTCTCGCTCCGGTCAAAGCGACGCTCCATCTGATCGAACGCCGGGAGCTTCAACCCGCGCTCCTCGACCTCGTCGTCGCGCGCCTGCGTTGGTTTCCGCTCTACGTCGCCGCCCTTCTCGCCGCGATTTGCGACATTGCGGCGATCGGCTCGCCGATCGTAGGAAATCTCATCTCGGGGGAGCCGACCGCTCGTAACTTG
>JAFAMS010000414.1 GCA_019233165.1 Vulcanimicrobiota bacterium
TCCGGAGAGCGAACCGGCGAAGACGGACGGAGTCGCGCCGAGCGCCGTCGCGCGCTCGATGACGTTCGAGCTCGGGAGCGTCGCCATCACCGCTCCGCTCACCGTATCGACCGCTACTCCCGCCGGCGCGCTCGGATACCGGGCGTACGTGGTGACCGCGTTCGTTCCGCTGACAGCGATGCGACGCAAGGCGTTGTTCCCGGGATCGGCGAGGAAGAGATTCTGCGCGTTCGCGTCGAGCGCAAACCCGGCGAACGCGAACGTCCCGAAGTTGAACGATGCCTGCAGGCCGTTCGCATTATCTTGCGAGCCCTGTCCGATGACGCCGGGAACTCCCGTTCCCGCGACGAGCGTAATCGCCGAGATCGTCGTCGCGGACGCGAGATCGAGCCGATAAACGGAGTTGTTCGCGGCAACGATGAGCGAGCCGAACGTGGCGGCTCCCCCTTGCGCCGGGGTGAGCGCGGCGACCGCAATCGGCCCTTTTTGGAACGGCGGCAGTATCGGGAAAACGAAACCGGAGGTCGTTAGTGCCCCGGCAGTCGTCAGCTGCGTCGGCGTCGTGCCGTTCACGGTTCCCGGGGTCGCGCCGGTTTGATAGATCCCGACGTGCGTGTTATCGCAACCCGCACAATTCGGATCGACCGCGTACGTCACCGGCGCCGCCGCATTCATGTACGCAATCCCCGTCAGATTCGTCCCCGCGAGCGCGTTCGTTCCGGCGCCGAGCGCGGTCCCGGCGGCTTGCGCATAAATTTTTGTGCCCGCTGTGACGAACTCGATGCTCCCCGCGGGAGCGACGGCGATCCCCACCGGCGATGCCGGACCGGCGAATTGCGTTTGCACTTGCGACTGGCCGCCGAGCGCGATCGTCGCGTTGGACGCTCCGAACGTCATAGACAGCGTCCCCGACGAGAACTGCGACTGCGTCGCGCCGTTGTAGACGACGACGATGCGGTCGCCGGCACGCGGAGCTACAGCGAGCTGGAAGTTGACGGTCGGATTCGCGCTTCCGAAAAAGACGGTTCCGGCGGTCGTCTTGTTCCCGGGGCACGTCGGCGTCGAACCGGACGCGAACGTCACCGTCGCCGAGCCCGGTTGCGGGGCGCTCGGACAGTAAATCCCTCCGGCCCCGTCGACCAGCGCGACGCCCAGCGTTTGCGGCGTTGCGCCGAGCGAGGTGTCGGTGAGCGTAACGGTGATCGGCTGCAGCAGCGCGACCGTTTGTCCGTTCGCGTCGGGGCTCGTCAGCGTTCTTCCCCCGTTGTCGATCACCGCGTACGTTACGGGCATCGCCATCGTCACGCCCGGATCGAACTCGAACGTCGTCAGGTTCGGCGTCATCGTGCTCAGGCTCGCGCTTACCGATGCGGCGGAGGCCGCATTGTTGATGACTTGAGCGATCACGATCGTACAGCTGACGGGGCACGGTTGCGCCGGCGCGACGCCGGCCGGATTGAGCGTGTTCGCCGCGGCCGCGGTGACCGTGCCGGTGATCGGCGCAATCGTGTCGAGCAGGTTTCCGCTCCCCGTCGAGCCTCCGGACGAGCTCGTGCACGGGCCGTCGTACGCGGCGATCGTGAAGGTGTCGGTTCCGATCGGCGCGTTGACCTGCACCGTGTACGTCGCGATCCCCGGGACGACGTTCGTGCATCCACTCGCCGGCGAGAAAGCCGGATTCCCCGGCGTCACGCCGATCGCGACCGACTTCGCGTTCGCGGAGATATATTTTCGTTGACGCGAATCCGGAGTGCGAACGACGATCGTCACGCTGACGAGCGCACTCTGCGGCGCCGTCGCCGGCGTCGAAGGCGCGTTGTGCGCCGCCGAGGAGCAGCCGCCTAGGGAGAGCGCCGTTACGAGCATCGCAAACACACGACGCACGGTCATTGCACCGTCCCTGACGTCGTGGTCAACGATGCTTGAATCTGCAGCGAGCGCACCGGCGTCGACGAATCGAAGAGCGTCACGGTGCACGAACCGGCGAATTGCGTCGCGGTTAACGTGAAAGCGGCGGGCGCGCTCTGCACGAGCGTGAACGGCGAACCGAATCCGCTCCCCGACGTGCAGAATTGCAACATCCCGGCGTAGGGCGAGCTTCCGCCGGAGACCGAAACGATTGCAGTTTGTCCCTGGCCGAAGAGCTGGATCGCAACGCTTGCCGGAAACGGCGTCGCACTCGGTCCTTGGTATGAGGTCGTGTAGGACCCGGAGAGCGGTTGTGCGGGCGCCGGCGTTGGCGAGGGAGTAGGCGTGGGGCTCGGAGTCGGCGTAGGCGTCGGCGTTACGATCGCGGTCGGCGTCGCAGTCGGCGAGGGGGCGGGCGAAGACGACCCGCCGCCGCATCCGGCGATGACGAGAAACAACAAAGCAGCGACGGCAGCGAGACGCACGCGACCCCGAGTTGCCGAAGTAGGTTGTCCCCTCCTCTTACGCTAGCCGCCGCCGTTCACGTAGGCATTGGTGATGAACGTTTGCATCGGCGATGAGCTGTCGGTGAACGTGATCGTGCACGGGCCTCCGCCGAACGTCGTCGGCGTAATCGTGAACTGATTCGTCCCGGACTTGGCGACGGTAACGTTTGCGTTCGAACCCGTTCCGCACGTCGAGCTTGTCGAGAAATTGTACGCAGGCGTCCCGCCGTTCGCTTGGACCGTCACCGCGAACGGGCTGCCGGTAAACGGGAAGAGGATCTGCGAGGCGGTCGTCGGGTAGGGGCTCGGTTGATACGGAATGTTGACGTAGGTCATGACGAGTGGAGAAGGCGGCGCCGTCGGCGGCGGGGTCGGTAAGGACGACGAGGAACCGCCGCCTCCTCCGCACCCCGCGAGCACCGCCGCCAGCACGGCGCAAGCAAGAAAAATTCGTCTCATGCCCGCGCCTTCGCCGCGATGCGAACGAGACCCAGCCGAAGCCTTAGTTGAGAACTCGAACCTGCGCCGTCGCGTTGTCGACCAGCCAGTAACCATTGATGCCGTTATCCCACCAAATGCCCATCGGGTTGCTGAACGTAGCCGCGGTATTGTTCACGCCAGTGTTCGGCGTCAACCCGAGGCCGTTGAACGGCGTCGCCGCGGCGCCGCCGCTGCTGACCGCATTTCCCGGTTGAAACTGAAGCGGATACGCAACGATCCCCTGACCGTTCGCAGTCCCGGCGACGTTGATCTGACCTGCGAACCCTTGCGCAGTACCGGTTGTGGGGTTGACCAGCGCGATCGTGTTGTTGGCGTTTGTCACGATCAGTTGGCGGAGCATTCCGTCGTACGCAAGACCCTGACAACTCGGAGCCGCGATGAGCGTCGAGACGATGTTGCTTGCCGCGAGCGAGGCGGCGCGGATCACGCCGTTCCCCGTATCGCAGAAGTACAAAGTCGTGGGGGGACCGGGGTTCCCAAGGTTTGGATCGTAGTCCATCGCCATCGGGATGTACTTACTCGTCCCGAAGTTGAACCTCGCATTGATCCCGGGTCCATTGGCGTTCCCCTGACCGACGACGCCCGCGATTCCGGTTCCCGCGAACAGCGAAACGGAGGTCGCCGTGACCGCCGTGTTAAGCAGCACGCTGTAGATCGAATTGTTGGCGACGCGCATGCCTGGGTGGCGGTGCAGCCGGGGGCACCGAGCGCGGTCACATTGTTCGCGAGCGGGACGCCGCCCGTAGGATTGACGAGCGCGAGCGAAAGGTCAACGGCAATCGCGTTC
>JAFAMS010000434.1 GCA_019233165.1 Vulcanimicrobiota bacterium
GCAGTGGCTCGGGCGTTCGGCGCAGGGTATTATCGCCGGTTCGTTCTCGCAGCTGCCGGTGATGCGACTAGCCTGATGCGACCGGCGGTCGCGCTCTTGGCGGGCGGTGTGCTCGCCCTCAGCGCGTGCGGCGGCGGGGGCGGCGGCGCGAGCATGCCGTCGACGACGCTTCCGACCTCATCCGCCTCCTCGCAACCGGCTACGAACCCCTCGCGAACGCTCGCCACGACGATCAAGTACGTGATCGTCGTCGATCAAGAGAATCGTTCGTTCGACAATCTCTTCAACGGTTATCCGGGAGCCGATTCGGCCCAGAGCGCGACGGTCAACGGCACGACGATCGCAATGCAGCCGATCCCGATGAACTACTACGGCGATCCGAACCACGACCGCACGACGTTCCTCACCGAGTACGACAACGGGAAGATGGACGGCTTCGGGAGCATCGGCTTCAGCGTCGTAAGTCCGGGCGCGGTCGCTCCCCCGAACTTCATGTACTCGTACGTCCAGCCGAGCGACACGCAGACGTATTTCACCATCGCGCAACAGTACGTGCTGGCCGACCGGATGTTCGCGAGCAACAACGGCCCTAGCTTCGTCTCGCACCAATACCTCATCGCGGGGCAGTCGGCCGGGACCGTCGAGAATCCGAACGTCGTGCCCTGGGGATGCAACGCGCCGGCCGGTGCGTTCACGTACGTGCTCGATGCACAGGGGAACGAGGTGCCCGGGCCCTATCCGTGCTTCAACTACACGACGCTCGCGACCGAGCTCGACGCCGCGAACGTGACCTGGAAGTACTACGCGCCGTCCCCCTCCGATATCGGCGGTAAGGTGTGGAGCGCCTACTCCGCGATCGGCTACGTGTTCAACGGTCCCGACTGGTCGAAGGTCGTCTCGCCGGAGACGACGATTCTCAGCGACATCACGAACGGAACGCTTCCGAACGTCTCGATCGTGGTTCCGGATTTCCAAAACTCGGATCATCCGGCCGTTCAGCAAAACACCGGCCCGGACTGGGTCGCATCGATCGTCAACGCCGTCGGCGGGAGCCAATATTGGGCGAACACCGCCGTGATCGTCGTGTGGGACGACTGGGGCGGCTGGTACGATCACGTCGCTCCCCCGCAACTCGACGCGTACGGGCTCGGCTTTCGCGTCCCGCTGATGGTCGTCTCGCCGTGGTCGCGCCACGGTTACGTCTCGCACGTCCAACACGAGATGGCGAGCATCACCAAGATGATCGAGACGATCTGGGCTCTGCAGCCGATGGCGGCGGCGGACGCGCGGGCCGACGACCTTCGAGACTGCTTCGACTTCACTCAGCAGGCGCCGATGACGTTCCGCCGCTTTACGACCAAGCGGCGGGCCCAGGATTTCCTGCGAGAGGCTCCCAGCCCGCACGCTCCCGACAACGATTAAGCCCGGTTAAAGCTTTGCATACAGTATTGTGCGCCCCGGGCGCCCTCCGTATTATGGCGGGGTGGGGCGTCCGGAGATATTGACGGTTCTTTCTCTTGCCTTGTGCGGGCTCGTCGCCGCCTGCGGTGGCGGCGGCGGAGGGAGCGCAGGGCCTGGATTTACCCCTGCGACCGCGGCTCCCACCGCGACGCCGACGCAACGTCCCGCCCCGACCTTGACGCCGGCCAACGCCGCGACGCCGTCTGCCGCGACCCTCATCAAGCACGTCGTCGTGATCGTTCAAGAGAACCGCTCGTTCGACAATCTCTTCAGCGGGTTTCCGGGCGCCGATTCGGCGACGACCGGGAAAAACAGCGCGGGCGACACGATCGCGCTGCAACCGGTCAGCTTCCTGACGCAGCCCGACATCGACCACTCCCACGCGAACTTCGTCCGCGAGCTCGCGAGCGGGAAACTCTATTTCGATCGCGCGACGACGCTCGGCGCGGCGCCGGCGAACTACGCGTACGGATACGTGAATCCCGCGGAGACCGCCCCGTATTGGGCAATGGCGCAGCAGTGGACGCTCGCCGACCGGATGTTCCAAACGAACTCGGGGCCGAGCTTTCCCGCGCATCTCTATCTCGTCTCGGGACAGTCGCAAAGCGTTGCCGAGAATCCGCTCGCGACGCCGTGGGGATGCGACGCCGACGCGGCCGATCGCGTCGCAGTCCTCGCAGATGACGGCACCGAGGGAACGTACGTCGCGCCGTGTCTCGACTACACGACGTTCGCCGACGTGCTCGACGCGAAATCGCTCAGCTGGAAATATTACGCCCCTTCTTTCGGCGACGGAACGACGGGTTATCAATGGTCTGCGTTCGATGCGATCCAGCACGTTCGGTACGGTCCGCACTGGTCGAGCGAGGTCATCTCACCCGAAACGCGCGTCCTGTCCGACATCGCGGCGGGCGCGCTCCCGGCGTTCACGTGGGTCGTTCCGAGCTTCAAGAACTCCGACCATGTAGGGAGCTCGACGTCGGGGCCGGATTGGGTCGCAAGCGTCGTCAACGCGATCGGACAGAGTCCGGCCTGGAGCAATACCGCGATCATCGTCACGTGGGACGATTGGGGCGGGTGGTTCGACCACGTGGTCCCCCCGCAAGTCGACAAGATGGGACTCGGCTTCCGCGTGCCGATGATCGTGATCTCGCCGTACGCCAAGCAAGGCTACGTCTCGCACTTTCAGCATGACTTCGGCAGCATCCTGCACTTCGGCGAGACGGTCTTCAAACTGCCGAGCCTGGGCACCGCCGACGCGCGAGCCGACGATCTGCGCGACTGCTTCGAGTTTGCGCAGCCCCCGAAACCGTTTCACACGATCCAAACGAAGTTGCGCGCCGCCGATTTATTGGCACAAGTACCCGACAAAAAACCCCCGGACGATTAAGCGCTGCTAATACGCGAACAGCCAGGCTGCGTTTAGCGTGGTGGCGTGGCTTGCGAAGACGCCCTCGAGCGTAAGGCGCGCACGGTCGTAGGGCCGGTAGTTGAGCGTGAGCGTCGTCGTTCGCAGGAAGTTGTTTGCGCCGAGGCCGTCGTACCGCGCGACCGCGGCGAGGCGCGATGAGAAATGCCACTCTTCTTGCAGGTATCCCCCGCTCGACGCAACGCCGGCGCCGTCGCCGAACGGGCTGCTGTCGTTGCCGGTTTGCAGCAAGAACGACGTTTCCGATTTTCCGTACGAGCTCGTCAAACCGAACGCGCGCCGCACGAAACGATCGGGCGCGGGGCCGAGGCTCCGCGTCCCGGCATAGAGGTACGCCCACGCCGAGAGAACGTCGGGCCCGGCGCGCGCGACGAACATCTCGTCGGTACCGCTCGTCGGCAGCCCCGATTGCGGATCGTGTCCCTTCGCCGCGACGGCGTTGACTTGGGCGAAGCGGTTGCCGTAACCGACGTTCAGGCCGATCCGGTCGTCGAAGAGATTGAACGGATTATTCCCGACGGTTTGGTCGTAGATCGCATAGTGATTCTGCGTCGGACGTTCGGTCTCGGGATCGTTCGGCAACGGGAGGGTGAACTGTCCGCCGAGTGCATCGGCAACGAAGTTGCGGCGCCCGTGCCAGGCACTCGACGGATCGCTCACATACTCGAGAAACGCGTCGCGCGTCGAGCCGACGAGTCCCCCGTCGACGGCGTATTGCTCGACGCGATAGCTCGCGTGACTCCCCAGCGGTCCGAAGCTGAGGATCTCGATCTCGTCGACGATTCCGTGGGGGAGCGTCGGCGGCTGCGGTGCGCTCGTGTATTGCAGATTCACCTTGACCGCGA
>JAFAMS010000456.1 GCA_019233165.1 Vulcanimicrobiota bacterium
CGATTGCGCGCAGTTCGCGGACCGAGTGCTGCGTCGGCTTCGTCTTCAGTTCGCCCGCCGCACCGAGGTGCGGCATCAACGTCAGGTGGACGAACGCGACGTTCTCCTCGCCGACGTCGTAGCGCACCTGGCGGATAGCTTCGAGAAACGGCAGCGACTCGATGTCGCCGACCGTGCCTCCGACCTCGACGATGCACACGTCGGCGCCGCTCCGCTCGGCCACGCGCCGGATCGCGGCCTTGATCTCGTTCGTGATGTGCGGAATCACCTGAACGGTCGCACCGAGGTAGTCGCCGCGCCGTTCTTTCTCGATGACCGAGGCGTAGATCTGTCCCGTCGTGACGTTATTGCGGCGCGTCAAGTTCTCGTCGATGAAGCGCTCGTAGTGGCCGAGATCGAGATCCGTTTCGGCGCCGTCCTCGGTGACGAAGACCTCCCCGTGCTGATACGGATTCATCGTCCCCGCGTCGACGTTGATGTACGGATCCAGTTTCTGGATCGAGACGGACAGCCCGCGAGCGACCAAAAGGCGTCCGAGCGAAGCTGCCGTTATCCCCTTCCCGAGCGAACTCACGACGCCGCCGGTGAAGAAGATGTACTTTGCCATTACGGAATGGAGACGTTCGCATGGAACGCCGACGGGACCTGTACCCCACGACGGTCGCGGGAAGTCTGCCCAAGCCCGGTTGGCTCGCCGAGCCGGAGCGGTTATGGCCTACCTGGCGCCTCGGCGGCCCGGAGTTACGCGAGGCGATGGAGGATGCGACCCGTATCGCGCTCGGCGAGCAGGAGCGCGCGGGGATCGATCTCGTCACGGACGGCGAGCAGTCACGGCAGCACTTCGTGCACGGATTCTTGGCCGGAATCGACGGGGTTGATTTTTCGAAAAAAGTCCGGCGCGGCATTCGCGCGGATCGTTACCAAGCAGACTGTCCGACGATTACCGGTCCGCTCGCGCGCCGCTCCCCGATCCACCGCGACGAAGTGCGATTCGCGCGCGCGCACACCGCGCGCGAGCTGAAGATAACGATACCGGGGCCGATGACGATCGTCGACACGCTCTACGATGCGCATTACCGCAGCCGAAAAGAAGCGGCGTTTGCGTTTGCAGCGATCATTCGCGAAGAGTGCGCCGAGCTGATCGCGGGCGGCGTCGATGCGATCCAGCTCGACGAGCCGGCGTTCAACGTGTACTTCGACGAGGTCGAAGACTGGGGGATCGCGGCGCTCGATGCGGCGCTGCGTGGACTGAGCGCGCTCCTCGCGGTTCACGTTTGCTATGGATACGGGATCGCCGCAAACATCGACTGGAAGCGTGGACTAGGCGAAGAGTGGGACCAATACGCGCGCATCTTCCCCCTCCTCGCACAAAGCTGCGTCGATCAGGTCTCGCTGGAGCTCGCCGGCTCTCGGGTTCCGCCCGAAGTGCTTGCGATGCTCGGGGACAAGCAGCTCGCCGTCGGCGTTATCGACGTCGCCAGCGACCAGATCGAGACGCCGGAGGAGGTCGCCGCGACCATCGCGCTCGCCCAGCGGTACGTCTCGCCCGAGCGGATTTGGTGTTCGACGAATTGCGGGATGGCGCCGATGCGGCGCGACGTGGCGTACGCGAAGCTAAGGGCGCTTGGTGCCGGCGCCCGGCTGGCACGCGCTCACGCCAGCGTTACGGCGACAAACCTTTCGAGCCCGGCGTAATCTTCGCCGACGCGGATCTGGGCGCCGCCGAACGCCGCTTTGGCAAGCCCCGCCAGCGGATAGATCACCGGCGGCGCGCCTTCGAAGTAGAGACTCGCTCCGGGAGCGACCAGGTGCGGAAGCTCGCTCAAGAGACGCCGGTACACGCCGAGACCGTCCTCGCCGCCGTCGAGCGCGGCGGCGGGCTCGAAGCCGACGGGGTTCGGCGGTACCGGGACGTCCGCCGAAGGTACGTAGGGTAAATTTGCAACGATGCAGTCGAAGGGTCCGGCCGACGGGGTAAGTTCGGTCGTCAGATCCGATGCGACGAACGTGACGCGCTCGCCGACCCCAAGCTCGCGCGCGTTGCGGCGCGCGATCGCCAGCGCCGCCTCGGAGAGGTCGACGGCGCAGACGGTCACTTCGGGGAGCTCCGCCGCGAGCGTGATCGCAAGCGCCCCGCTTCCCGTCCCGACGTCGAGGATCGACGGTCGCGCGCCGCTCGCCAGGCGCGCGCGGAGATCGGCGAGTACCGCTTCGACGACGTTTTCGCTCTCCGGACGCGGTACCAACACCGTCTCGTCGACGTAGAACTCGCGCCCGTAAAAGCCGGCTTTGTGCGTCAAATACGCGACGGGTACGCCGCGCATTCGTTCGCCTAAGAGCAAGCCGAAGACGTCGAGCAAGTCCGCATCGAGCTCTTCGTCGCCGTGCGCGAGGATCTGCGCGCCGTCGAGCTGCAAGACCTCGCCCAGCAAGATCTGCGCGTCGGCGCGCGCCGATGCGCGGACCGCTTCGGCGGCGGCATCCGAGCGCAGGCGCATCACGCCGACGGCGAGCGCCTGGGCGATCGTCACGCGGCCGAGCCGGCGCCGGCGAGCAGCCGCGCTTTCTCGTCCTTTTGCAGCTCCTCGATCAGCCGGTCCATTCCCCCGTCGAGGACCCCTCGAAGGTTTCCGAAGTTTTGATTGATCCGGTGGTCGGTGATGCGGTCCTGCGGAAAGTTGTACGTCCGAATCTTCTCGCTGCGGTCGCCGGTGCCGACCTGGCTGCGGCGCAAGTTTCCAACCGCTTCTTCCGCTTCGCGCTGCTTGCGATCGTAGAGCACCGAGCGGAGCATCTGCAGCGCGCGCTCGCGATTTTGCAGCTGCGAGCGCTCCTCGCTGCACGAGACGACGGTTCCCGTCGGCACGTGCGTGATCCGGATCGCCGATTCGGTCTTGTTCACGTATTGGCCGCCCGCACCGCTCGCCTTGTAGGTGTCGATCTGCAAGTCGCTCGGTTTGATTTCGACGTCGACTTCTTCTACCTCCGGAAGGACCGCGACGGTCGCCGTGCTCGTATGGATCCGGCCTTGCGCTTCGGTCACGGGGACGCGCTGGACGCGATGCACCCCACTTTCGTACTTGAAATGCCTGTAGGGCTCGCCACCCTTCACCGAAACGACGACTTCCTTGTACCCTCCGGCCTCGTTTTCGCTCGTCGACACGATCTCGGGCCGCATCCCGTGGCCTTCGGCGTATCGCAGGTACATGCGCAGCAAGTCGGCGGCGAAGATCCCGGCCTCGTCGCCGCCGGCGCCGGCCCGGATCTCGATGAAAACGTCTTTTGCGTCGTTCGGATCTTTGGGAACCATGAGCGCCGCCAGCCGTTCCTCGAGCTCGCGCCGCCGCTCGCGCAGGGTCCGCGCCTCCTCTTCGGCCAACGCGTGGAGCTCGTCGTCGCTACGGTCTGCCAAGAGCGTCTCGTTCGCCTCGATTTCCCCGAGCAGGCGGCGGTAGGCACGATACGCCTCGACCGGTTCGTCGAGCTGCGCGCGTTCTTTTACGAGCGCGGTATAACGCGCCTGATCGAACGGCCGGCTGGTATCCGCGAGGGAAGCGTCGATCTCGTCGAAGCGTTTCGACATCTGATCGAGGCGGTCGTAGATCGTGCTCATCGCTCGCTCG
>JAFAMS010000047.1 GCA_019233165.1 Vulcanimicrobiota bacterium
TGCTCGATCGCGTCGCCGGTCTCGCCGAAGAGGCGATGCGGAACCCCACGAAACTGCACGGCGATCTCCGACCACTTCCGCGCTAGCCGCTTGCCCGTCCGGACGTAGAACGGCACCTCGGCCCAGCGCCAGTCGTCGATCAGGAACTTGACCGCGGCGTACGTCTCCGTGTTCGAGGCCGGATCGACCAGCGGCTCTTGGCGGTAGCCGGCGACGGGCTTGCCGTCGATCAGGCCGGGGCCGTACTGGCCCCGGACCGCGAAGCGGTCGACGTCGGCCGCGGCAATCGGCCGCAGAGCGGACAACACCTTGAACTTCTCGTCCCGGATGCTGTCCGCGTCCGCCGAGACCGGCGGCTCCATCGCAACGAGCGCGAGCAAGTTGATGACGTGGTTCTGGATCATGTCGCGCAACGCGCCCGCATTTTCGTAGTACCCGCCGCGGCTCTCGACGCCGACGACCTCGGCCGCGGTGATCTGCACGCAGTCGACGTAGCGCCTGTTCCACACCGGTTCGAAGATCGCGTTTGAGAAGCGCAGGGCCATGATGTCCTGGACAGGTTCCTTGCCCAGGTAGTGATCGATGCGATAGACCTCGTGCTCCGAGAAGACCTTCGTGATCTCGGCCTGAAGCGCTTGCGCCGACGCGAGATCGGTGCCGAACGGCTTCTCGACGACGATCCGCGTCCAGCCACGCGGGTCGTCGCGCGGGCCGAGCCCGGCGGCTTGGAGCTGTTGCACGATCTGAGCGAACGCGCCGGGCGGCGTCGCGAGGTAGAAGACCCGATTGGAGGCGGTGCCGAGCCGCTGGTCGTTCCGCGCCAACACCTCGCGCAGCTTGCGGAACGCCGAGGGGTCGGCGAAGTCGCCTTGGACGTAGCTTAGATGCCGCGCGAAGTCGCTCCACAGAGGCTCGCTGGGCGCGCCGGATCGGGAGAACTCGGCGATCGAGGCGCGCACCTTCTCGCGGAACCGTTCGTCCGTGTCCGGCGCGCGGGAGAATCCGACGATGCCGAAGTGGGTCGGCAACACGTCGTCGAGCCGCAGGTTGTACATCGCCGGAAACAACATCCGCCGCGCCAAGTCGCCGCTCGATCCGAAGAAGACGACGTTACACGGCTCGGTGATTCTGTGGAGGTCGAGCCCCTCGCGCAGGGGGTTGCGTTGTGCGGCCCCGTCGCCGCCCGGGCGGACGAGCGTCGCGGTCATGTCCGCCACCGCCGCGTCAGCCTCCCGCCGCCACCGCGCTCGTGAGCCGCTGCTGCTTCTGGGCGATAGCCGCCAGCATGGCGTTGTACGAATCTGCGAACAGACGGACGCCGTCGACCTGTAACTGTTCCGTCACCTGCACGAGGGAGATGCCGGTGCGCTCGACGCGCTCGATCTCTTCGCGCGCGGCCGCCACGTCGCGTTCCGCCGTGTCGGGCGAGATCACGCCGTGATCCATCAGCGCGTCGAGCGTCGCGGGCGGCAAAGTGTTCACGGTCTGCGGTGCGACGACCGGCTCGACGTACATCAGATCGGGATACGAAGGATTCTTCGTGCTCGTGCTCGCCCAGAGCGGCCGCTGAACGTGTGCGCCCGCCGCGCGCAGCCGAGCGAAACGCTCCGCGTGCTCGAACAGCTCCTTGAAGCGCTGATACGTCAACTTCAGGCCGGCGACACCGACCTTCCCGCGCAGCTCGGTCAGCGCCTCGCCCTTGGCGATGCGTTCGTCCAGCAACTTGTCGACGGCGGTGTCGATGCGGCTGACGAACACGCTCGCGACCGAGGCGACCCGCTCGACCGGCTCGCCGCGGTCGACGCGCCGCTCAATCCCCGCGAGATACGCGTTGGCGGCGGCTTCGTACTGCTCCGTGGAGAAGAGCAGCGTCACGTTGACGTTGACGCCCGCCGCGATCGTCTCCGTAATCGCGGGGAGCCCCTCGGGCGTTCCGGGGATCTTGATCATGACATTCGGGCGGTCGACGGCCTGCCACAGGCGCTGTGCGGCCGCGATGGTCCCCGATGTGTCGCGCGCGAGTAGCGGCGAGACTTCGAGGCTGACGAAGCCGTCCGCGCCGCCGGTCGCATCGTACAGGCCCGCAAACTCGTCGCATGCGGAGCGGATGTCGGCGATGGCGAGCGCCTCGAAGAGGCGTTGGGGGTCGCGCTCGCTGCCCGCCAGCGACGAAAGCTGCTCGTCGTAATCGGTACCGGCGCCGATCGCCTTCTCGAAGATCGTCGGGTTCGAGGTCATCCCCCGTAACCCGAGGTCGATCAGGCGCCGCAGCTCTCCCGTTCGGAACATGTCGCGCCGGATGTTGTCGAGCCAAATGCTCTGCCCCGCGTCCGCGAGCCGGCCAAGTCGTTGATCCATCGTATCTACCTCTTTCCCTTAAACCCGCGCGAGGAGAGCCGCGGCTGCGTCGGCGACGC
>JAFAMS010000008.1 GCA_019233165.1 Vulcanimicrobiota bacterium
TACCCGTATCGTGGAATCTTCGCTTGGGACGGACCGATCGTGCGCGGCCGGTTCGACCTCTCGGTTTACGGCAACACGCTCAACTACGATCCCGACAGCACGAGCACGCTGGGCTGCGACGAGTTCGTTCCCAAAGGCGAGAACGAAGCGCGCTTTTGCGATCCGCGCGTCGATGCGCTCGAACGGGAGGGGCTCTCCACCGACGATCCCGTCCGCCGCGCGGCGATCTATCACGCGATCGGCCGCCGCGTCCACGATGCGGTGCCGTATCTGCCGCTCTACCTGCGCCGGCGAATCTCCGTCTATAATGACGATCTGCACGGATACGAGCCCGCGCCGATCGCGGCGCCTTGGTGGAACGCCTGGCAGTGGTCGATCTAGAGGGTAATCGAGCGTTAACCACCGAGCGGGAATATGGAGCATACGATGGACGAACGCGAACGGATCGAGCGCGATAAACTAGGCCAGGGCGTGACGCCCGACCAAGATGAGGACGAGGATGACGATCAGCTCGACGAGGACGACGAGGTAGAGCGAGACTTCCCGATCCCCAACCCGCCGCAGGCGTAAGGCTAGCGGTCCGACCGCAGGCGACGAAGGACGCGCGTGTTCCGTTGCGATAGGCTCCGGGACCGATGGAGCACGCGCCATAGCCACCCTCCGCGACGTCGCCCGCCGAGCCGGAATCTCGACGGCGACCGTTTCGCGCGCGCTCAGCGGTCACCCGTACGTCGACGAGGAGACCCGTGCGCGAGCGATGCGCGCGGCGCGCGAGCTCGACTACCGTCCGAACGCGCTCGCGCGCGCCCTTCGCCTGCAGGCGACGCGCACGATCGGACTCATCATCCCCGACATCCGCAACGACTTCTACGCGCACAGCGCGACCGTGCTGCAGGGCGCGCTCGAAGAGAACGGCTACCGCTTGATCCTGTGCATCTCCGGCGGCGACGCCGCGCACGATCGTAGCTACTTGCGCGCGCTCGTCGAGCATCGCGTCGACGGCGTCGTGCACGTCCCGTCGTCGCCGACGAGCACGCGCGATCTCGCGCTCCCCGATGCGGTCACGCCACTCGTCGAATTGCTGCGGCATTCGCCCGAGATGCGCTTCGACGCCGTCGTCTCCGACGACCGTGAAGGGGCCCGGGCGCTCACCCGCCACCTGCTCGAGCTGGGCCACCGGCGGATCGCGATGCTGACCGGGCCCGCGGCGTACAGCACGACGCGCTATCGCGTCGACGGCTACCGCGACGCGCTGCGCGAAGCCGGGCTCGATGCCGAAAGCGAGGTCGTCGAGTACGGCTCGTACGCGCCCGCATCGGGGTATGCGATGACCTGCGAGGTGCTCGCGCGAGAGCCGCGCCCGACCGCGATCTTCGCGAGCGGAAGCCCGCTCACCGGCGGCATGCTGCGCGCGCTCGCCGGCCACGGTCTGCGCATGCCGCACGACGTGAGCGTCGTCGCGTACGAAGATCCCGAGTGGTACGCCGTCTCGACCCCGCCGCTCACGTGTTACGCGTTGCCGCTGCACGAGATGGGCCGCGTCGCCGCCGAGCTGATCGTGCGCCGCGCGCAGCAGCCTGCCGGCGAACGCGTCCCCGAGATCCGCCGCTTCTCCGGGACGCTCGTCGTGCGCGGTTCGACCGGGGCCCCGCGCTGAGCCTTGCCAAGCGGCGGTTTTCGAGTATACTCGCTTCACTTGTAATCGATTTCAGAAAGAGAACGTGAGCGTGGCCGTGCAGAGCGCCGCCGGAGCGGAAGTCCGCCCGATCCCTGCGCCCGGACCGATGGCCGTCGACTTCGAACGGCGCGTCGATTTCGACCGCCTGCGAACGTATCGTCTCGACCGCGCGCGCCGCGCGCTCAACGCGAGCGACCTGGGCGCGCTGCTCCTCTTCGACGTCAACAACATCCGCTACGTCAGCTCGACGGCGATCGGGGAGTGGTCGCGCGACAAGATGACGCGCTACTGTCTGCTCACGCGCAGCGGCGACCCGATCGTGTGGGATTTCGGCTCGGCCGCCAAACACCATCGGCTCTACGCGCCGTGGCTGCGGCAAGCCGACTGCAAGGCCGGACTGCTCGGTTTGCGCGGCGCGATCGCACCCGAGGCCGGGCTGTTCGAGTCGGCGGCCGCCGAGATCGCGTCGCTGTTGCG
>JAFAMS010000013.1 GCA_019233165.1 Vulcanimicrobiota bacterium
GAGAAAGACGCTGCCAATATTCGCGAGGCGATCGAGCGCGACGCGCACCGGGAATCGGCGATCATCGTAGCAACCGCACATAGCGATGCGCAGCGTTTGATTCGCAACGCCCACGGCGAGCTGGAACGCGCGCGGCTCTCGTCGCGCGACAAATTCCGCATCGAGCTGATCGAACTGGCGTTGCAAGAGGCGCGCAGGCAGGCCGCCACGCGGATCGACGCAACCTCGGACGAACGGCTCGTCGGCCGTTTCATCGAGGAGCTCGAAGGTCGCGGGAGCGACGGCCGTGGCTGACGAGACGCTGGCCCGGCGCTACGCGCAAGCCGTCTTCGATCTGGCGCGCGAAGCGCACAAAACGGATGAAGTCGGGCGCGACTTGCGCACGGCGTGGGACGCCATGAAAGAGGAAGAAAGCGTCGTACGGTTTTTCGTGGCGCCCGTTATCGACCGCGCCGAGAAGCAGAAAGTGCTGCTGGACGCGTTCTCGGGGAAGATCGAGCCGATCGCGCTGCACACGCTGCTCTTGCTGGTGCGTAAGCGCCGTGAGAGCCTCTTACCGGCGTTGCTCGCGCAATTCGCCGCACTGGAGATGGAGGCGCGCGGCGCGGAGCCGCTCGTCGTCTCGAGCGCGCGCAAGCTTCCACAACACGAGCTCCAATCGCTAGTCGAGCGGCTTTCCAAAATTTATGGGAAGCGGTTCGAGGTCGAAGAGCGCATCGATCCGAGCTTGCTGGGCGGCGTTCGCATTCGCATGGGCGATGTCGCAATCGACGGCACCGTCGCCGGCCGCCTCGACGAGCTGAGCCGCACGTTATTCTCTCACCAAGAAAGCATGACATGATTAACGCAGACGAAATCGCCGGGATTCTCAAACAGCAAATCGCAACGTTTGGGACGGAGCTCAAAGAAGACCAGATCGGGACCGTGATCGAGGTCGGAGATTCGATCGCCCGCGTCTACGGACTCGATGCCGCGCAATTCTCCGAGCTGGTCGAATTTCCGAACGGCCTCGAAGGCATCGTGCTCAATCTGGAAGAGGACAACGTCGGCGTCATCATCATGGGGCCCGACGCCGACATCAGGGAAGGCGACCGCGTGCGCCGCACCGGCCGCATAGCGTCGGTTCCCGTCGGCGAAGCGCTTCTCGGCCGGGTCGTCAATCCGCTCGGCCAGCCGATCGACGGCAAAGGCGCGATCGAGACGAAAAAATATCGCACCATTGAAAACGTCGCGCCGACGGTCATCGAACGGCAGCCCGTCAAGCAGCCGCTGCAGACCGGATTGCGCGCAATCGACGCCCTCATACCGATCGGGCGCGGTCAGCGCGAGCTGATCATCGGCGACCGCGGCACGGGGAAGACCGCGATCGCCATCGACGCGATCATCAATCAAAAAGATCAGAACGTCTTCTGTATCTACGTCGCGATCGGACAGAAAAACTCGACGATTGCCGCGCTGGCGCAGACGCTCGAGCGCCAGGGCGCACTGCAGTATACGACCATCGTGAGCGTGTCCTCTGCGGAGCCGGCGGCGCTCAAGTATATTGCGCCCTACGCGGGTTGTGCGATGGGCGAAGAGCTCATGTATGCGGGCAAAGACGTCCTGATTATCTACGACGATCTCACCAAGCACGCGCAAGCGTATCGCGAAGTCTCACTGCTGCTGCGCCGGCCGCCGGGACGGGAAGCCTATCCGGGCGATATCTTCTATCTGCACTCGCGGCTCTTGGAGCGTGCTGCGAAGCTGTCGGATGAGAAAGGCGGCGGCTCGCTCACCGCGCTTCCGGTCATCGAGACGCAAGCCGGCGACGTTTCCGCGTACATTCCGACGAACCTTATCTCGATCACCGACGGACAGATCTATTTGGAATCAGGATTGTTCTTCCAAGGTATCCGCCCGGCGATCGACGTCGGCATCTCCGTTTCGCGCGTCGGCGGCTCGGCGCAGATCAAAGCCATGCGCTCGGTCGCCGGAAGGCTCAAGCTCGACCTCGCGCAGTATCGCGCCTTGGCAGCATTTACGAAACTCGCCTCGGATCTGGACAAGGCGACGCAAGCTCAGCTGACGCGTGGTGAGAAAGTTACTGAGATCCTCGTGCAGCGTCAGTATAACCCGCAGCAGGTGGAAGATCAGGTCGTCGTGATCTTTGCGGCGACGCGCGGTTATCTCGACGGCATCGCCACCAACAAGCTGCAAGATTGGGTGGCGCGGTTCGTCATCTACATCCACGAAAAACATCCCGACGTGACCAAGTCGATCCGCGAAAGCAAAGCCGTCTCCGAGGAGTCGGAAAAGACGCTCGAAGCCACGATCCAGGAGTTCAACAAGAGCTTCTAATGCCGTCGCTTCGAGATCTCCGCGATCGCATCAAATCGCTGAAGAATACGCAGCAGATCACCAAGGCCATGAAGCAAGTCGCATCGGCCAAGATTCGCCGCGCCGAACTGCTGCAAAAACAGTCGCGTCCGTATGCGGAAGCGATGTCTGAGATGCTGCGCGATTTGATATCCGCGGTCGGAACGATCGATCATCCATATATGAAGCCGGGCAAGGCCGGCGCCCCGTCGGGCGTTATCTTGATGACGGCCGACAAAGGCTTGGCGGGCTCGTTCAACTCCAACGCAATCTCGGCCGCAGAAGAGTTTCGCCGCGGACAACCCTCCGGCGTGGTGTGGTACAGCGTCGGCGTGAAAGGCCGCAACCACGTGCGGCGCCGCGAAGCCGTCGAAGCCTATTGGCCGCAATCGACGGGCGTGAAGATCGACGTCGCACGCGAGATCGCGACGCGCGTCGGCGAGGATTTTCTCGCAGGCAAGATTTCGAAGATCGCGCTGGTGTCGCAAACGCTGGTTTCGATGATGGTGCAGCGCCCGGCCGCGCGCGAGCTCGTTCCCGTCACGCGCGAGCAATCGCAGGAAAAAAGTGGTCCGCGCACCGCGGTCGAGTTCGAGCCGAGCCCGGAAGCCGTGCTCTCGCGCCTGCTTCCGAAATATCTCGAGTTCACGATTTATTCGGCGATGCTGGAAACCGATGCCGCATTTTTTGCCGCGCAGCTGATCGCGATGAGTAACGCGACCGACAACGCCGGCAAGCTGATCGACGAGATCACGCTAGAGATGAACAAAGCCCGTCAAGCCGCCATCACCAAGGAAATCTTGGAAATCGTCGGCGGCGCCGAAGCTCTGGAGGGAGCCAATGCCTAGCAACGCACCCGCAACCGAAAAAGCGACCGGGAAGGTCGTGCAAGTCCTCGGGAACGTCGTCGACGTCGAATTCACCGCCGAGACGTTGCCCAAGATCAACGATGCGCTGCAAGTCGGCGTCAATACCGATCGCAAAGCGCAGAACGGCAAGAGCGGCGGCGTCGAGCTTGGCGGGACGGCGATGATGCCGCGCGACCTGGTGCTCGAAGTACAAGGCGAACTCGGCAACAATCAGGTCCGCTGTTTGGCGATGGGTTCGACCGACGGTCTCGTCCGTGGCGCGCCGGTCGTGAACACCGGACAAGCGATTACGGTACCCGTGGGTGAGGGGAC
>JAFAMS010000173.1 GCA_019233165.1 Vulcanimicrobiota bacterium
GACCTCTCGGGGCTCGTCCTCCCCGACACCACGAACGTCGTGATCCTCGGCGACGAAAAACGTTCGCGAACCGACGCCACGGGGACCGATTATCTCGAAACGCTCTCCGTCGCTGCGATCGCGCCGGGCGACGCAACGTTCTCGCCGGCATACGTCGACGGCGTCGATCCTTCGCGGGGAAACAAGCCGTTTCGGTTCTCATCGAACGCGCTGCGGATTCACGTCGTCGGTGACGTCGCGACCCTTCCACTCGACCCGTGGAAGACGTACGGCAGCATCATCCTGCGTGCCACGGCGGCGCTCGCCCTGGCGCTCGGGCTTGTCATCGGGTTCGCGCTGGTTGCGAACCGGTTCGCCGCGCGCCGCAAGGCGTTTACGCCGGTTCCGGTCGCGCGACCGATTCCGCAAGCGCCGCCGGTGCAGCCGATCGATCGCGCCGCAATCATCCGGACGGCTGCGGCGCACCTCGCGGCGGAGCGGACGCGCGAGAATGCGGCGAGCCTGCGCTTCGCGTTGTTCGCATACGCAGGGGCGCGCAGCGAGGAGACGCTCTCGGCGCTTTTGGACCGCGTTCCGGAGGATCGCTCCGATTTGCGCGCCGCGCTGCGCACCGCCGAGCGCGCGACGTTCGTCGATGCGGCCAACCTGCAGGGAGCGATCGAAGACCTGTTGGATGCGGTCGGAAGGATGACGCTCAAATGACGGCGCGGCCGAGCGCGCTCATCGCAGCGGTGGAACGAACGATCGTCGGTCAGCGCGCGGTCCTGGAAGGGATGCTCGTCGCGCTGATCGCGAACGGGCACGTCCTCCTCGAAGGACCTCCGGGAGTAGCAAAGACGCTCGCGGCGCGGACGCTCGCGCGCGCGATCGGTGGGAGCTTTCGCCGGATTCAGTTCACGCCCGACCTCCTCCCCAGCGACATCGTCGGGACGCGCGTTTTCGATCAGCGCAGTGGCGAGTTCGCCACGGTTCGCGGACCGATCTTCGCAAATATCGTCCTTGCCGACGAGATCAACCGTTCACCTGCGAAAGTGCAGTCGGCGCTGCTCGAAGGGATGCAGGAGCGCCAGGCGACGATCGGACCCGATTCGCTTCCCTTCCCCGATCCGTTCGTCGTCTTGGCGACGATGAACCCGCTCGACGACGACGGCACGTACGCGCTCCCGCTCGCGCAGCGCGATCGATTCGCGCTCAACCTCTACGTCGATTACCCGTCGCGCGAAGAAGAGCTTGCAATCCTCGAGCGCTTTGGGGCCGGTGACGTTTCGCCGGTCAACGACGCCGTGACGCTCGACGACGTTCGGGCTTGGCGCGAAGAGGCTCGCGGAGTGCATCTCGAGCCGCGTTTGCGAGATTACATCGTCGACCTCGTCCGCGCGACGCGCGACGCTCCCGGCGACGGCGCGCGCGGAAGATACGTCGAGCGCGGCGCGAGCCCACGCGCGGCGCTCGCGCTGGCTCACGTCGCGAAGGCGCGCGCCGTCCTCGAAGGGCGCAACTACGTCGTCCCGGATGACGTCCGTGCGCTCGCCGTTCCGGCGCTGCGCCATCGCATCGGCTTCACCTACCGGATCGCGAGCGAGCGCGTCGACGTGCAAGCGCTGATCGAATCGTTCGTCGCCGGGGTCGCCGCGCCGTGAGCTCGCCGGTCCGGGCGGCGATCTTGGCCGGCCGGCGGCGGCCGCTCGTCCGCGGCGGGTCGCGACCGTATCCGAGGCGCGGCGACGGATTCGAGATCGCGGAGCTTCGCGCGTACGTCGAAGGCGACGATCCCCGCCGGATCGATTGGGCGGCGACCGCCCGTGCCGGCGGGATGCAAGTGCGCGTTCTGCTCGACGAGCACGCGCTCTGCTTCGGAGCGATCGTCGACGATTCGCCGTCGATGAGCGTCGGACGGCGCCGAACGCTTCGCGAAGCCGCGTACGAAGCGCTCGATGCGTGGGCCGACGCCCTCACGCGCGAGGATCGCGCGATACGGATCTTCGATTCGGGGGCCGAAGGCGTCCGGCTGCACGGAGTCCGCGCCGCCGCGCATCTGCGCGAGCGGGGTTCCCCCGGAGCCTTCGACTTGCGCGCCGCACTGCGCATCGCGCGCGCCGCGCTTCCGCGCGATGCGGCGCTCCTGGTCGTGAGCGATTTCTTCTGTGAGCTCGACGACGACGAGCTGCGCGAACTCGCCGTTCACGCCGATTGCACGGCACTCGTCGCGCGCGATCCGTGGCGCGGCGAGCTTCCGCTCCGCGGGTTCGTTCGGGTCCGCGATGCGGAGAGCGGCGATGGCCGACTGGTCTTCTTGGGCCGCGCGCAGCGCCGCCGTCTCGCCGGTGCGGTGCGCGCGCGTGAGGAGACGCTGCGGCGCAAGCTAGCGTCGTGCGGGTGGCGTGCCGGACTTCTCGAGGAGAGCGACGGCGCTGCGTCGCTGTTTGCAGCGTTCGGCCTCAGTCCGCGGGAGGCGGCGCGATGAGCGTTTCGAATCCGCTCGCGCTCGTCGCCGCGCTCGTTGCGGCCGCACTCGCCGCGTGGCTCGCCGTGCGTGCCGAGCGTGCGAGACGGCGCGAAGCGTTCACGTATTCGAGCCTTCCGTTCTTGCTCGATGCCGCGCGCGTCTCGCCGTGGCCCGGGCGGATCTTCGCCGCCGCGATCGTCTTCGCAGTCCTCCTCGGCGGCGCGGCGTTCGCCGGGGTAAGGCTGGTGTTGCCCGTAGCGTCCCGCGACGCCGCCGTCGCGATCTGTCTCGACACGTCGGGGTCGATGCGCGCGACCGACGTCGAGCCGTCGCGCGAGGCCGCAGTCCGCGCGGCTGCCCGTTCCTTCATCCAGAGTGCGCCGCAGGGGACCCGAATCGCGATCGTCGCGTTCTCGTCGACCGCGCAGCAGATCGCGGAGCTCGGCGACGACAAAGAGTCGCTCCTCCAAGCGCTCGAAACCGTCCCCCCCGCGAACGGCGGGACGGCGATCGGTGACGCGCTCGCGCTGGCAGGGCGGATCTTGCCGCCAAG
>JAFAMS010000245.1 GCA_019233165.1 Vulcanimicrobiota bacterium
CGAGAGCGTCGCCGAGATCGGTGTCGACCGCCTTGACGCACCGTCGCCACAGCGGCGAGGGTTCGCGCCGGCCCGTGAGTGCGGCGTCGAATGCGGCGGCTTCCTCCGCAAACGGGAAGGAAAGCACCGGCGCCGCGCGTTCGAGCAAATGATAGCGCAGGTACGCGCGCAGATCGGCGAGCGGCGAGGTGCGCAGGACGTACTCGACGCCGCGCAGATAGTCGGGCTGCTCGACGTCGACGACGTCGACGCGCGGTGCCATGCGGTCGCGGAAGAAGGTCGTGAGATCCCAGCTGGGGATCAGCGCCTGCGTCTCCGCAAGGCTCAGCTTGTGGTAGTTCGCCAGCCGGTCGCGCCGCTCGGCTCGCGTTCGCGAGACGCGCGCCAGCGCGTTCTCGACCGTGAGAACTTGCCGCGCCGCGGCGGCGGCACTTGCCGCATCGTCTCCCGCGAGCGCGAAGTAGCGCGCGACGTGCGCGGCGTAGAGCTCGCGAATCTGCGCTGCGCGAGCGTCCGAGGCGAAGTAGAACTCGCGATCGGGAAGTCCCAGGCCCCCCTGCACGATCACCGCGATCGTCCGCTGCTCGTCGCGCGGGTCGCCTTCGCTTCCGGCAAAGAAAAACGCGTGGCCGCCGAGGTTCTGAAGGACCGCGGTCTCGAGCCGCAGATCGGCAAGATCGCGAATCTCGCGAATCCCGGTGAGGTAGACCGCAATCGGCGCGGTCCCGGCCGCGTCGCGCTCGCGGACGTTCGTGCAGGACGCGTAGTAGTCTCCGGCCTTCTGCGCCGCGCTCCCGTGCGGCCACGGTTCCCGCTGCACTCCTTCGAGGATCTCGCGAAGCTGGAGGAGGTTCGATTCGCGCAACTGATCGAGCATCGACCAGCGGCTCTCCGACGGCGGGATCGGATTGTTCGCCTGCCATCCCCCCATCGCATAGCGGGCGAAATCGGCGCACGGCTTGCACGTCGGATCGACGTTTGCCAGGCTGAGGCCGCGTGCGGCCGACGCGGCCGCGGCCGGAGCGTTCTGCGCCATGATCGTCACTCCGCCGGACGCGCCGGCGGGGAAGCTCGCGCAGAGCAAGACGGTCGCGGCGAGAAGCCCGAGCAGACGAAGAGCCGTCATCCGGTTCCACCCGCCAAACGCTCGAGCGCGTTCAAGTAGGAGTCGACGCCGAGCCCCATGATCTGGCCGCTGCAGACGTCGGTAATGACCGAAACGCCGCGAAACGGATCGCGAGCGGCGCGCGCTTTGAGATCGGAGAGGTGAACTTCGATCGTCGGCTTCGCAATCGCGGCGATCGCGTCGCGCAGCGCGTACGAATAATGCGTAAATGCCGCCGGGTTGATGATGACCGCGTCGGCCCACCCTCTAATATGATGGAGCGCGTCGATCAGCGCGCCTTCGTGGTTCGATTGGAAGAACCGCACGTTCACCCCGAGCTCTTTGGCCCGTTCGCGGATCTTGCGGTCGATGTCGTCGAGCGTCAACGTTCCGTAGACCTCCGGCTCGCGTTCGCCGAGGAGGTTGAGGTTGGGACCGTTGACGACGAAGACGTTCATCGAAAGCCGACCTCACGCAGGACGTGCACGAGCTCCTCGGTCGAAACGCCGTCTGCCCGCACCGTATGACCGATTCGGTCGAGAAGGACGAACCTGAGTCCTTTTGCGGTCCGCTTCTTGTCGTGTCGCGTCGCCGCGGCGACCGCAGACGCCGGTGCGCGGCGCCACTTCGGCGGAACGGGGAGCGCGCCGAGGAACGCATCGATCTCAGCGGCGGCGCCGGCGGAGAGCGTCCCCCGCAGCGCCGAGAGCCGCGTCGCGGCGCGCATCCCGACGATCACCGCTTCGCCGTGCCGCAACGTTCCGAAACCGGCGACCGCTTCGAGCGCGTGGGCGACCGTGTGCCCGAAGTTGAGTTGCTCGCGCAGCCCGGTGAGCTCGCGTTCGTCGGCTGCAACGATCCGGGCCTTGATCGCCAGGCAACGCCGGATCGTCTTCGACGTGTACGGCTCGCGGAGCTCGACCAGCTCGCGCCAGCGTTCGCGCAGCGAGCGATAGAGCGCCGGATCGGCGATCAAGCCATACTTGACGATCTCGCCCAGACCCGAGATCCGGTCGCGCGCGTCGAGCGTTCGGAGCAGCGCCGGATCGACGACGATCGTTTCGGGCTGCGAGAAGACCCCAATCAAGTTTTTTCCGAGCTCGTGATTCACCCCGGTCTTCCCGCCGAGCGCAGAATCGACGTCGGCGAGAAGCGTCGTAGGGACCGAGACGAAGCGGACGCCGCGCAAGTACGTGGCGGCCAGGAACCCGACGGCGTCGCCGATCGTCCCTCCGCCGACGCCGACGATCGTCGAACGGCGATCGAGGCCGGCGCGCAGCAATTTGCCGTAGAGCGGCTCGAGGGCCGACAGCGACTTCAGCGCTTCGTTCGCGCGAACGGTGACGGTCGTCGTGCGAAAACCACGGGCGGCCAAAGCGCGCTCGAGCCGATCGAGCGCCGGGCGCAGCCGGCGGTCGCCGACGATCGCGACCGGCGAGCCGTTCGGACGGCCGACGACGAGCGGGACGCGCCCGAGCGCGCCGCTTGCGATCACGAGCTTGCTCACCGCAGCGCTTCCTCGATGCGGATTGCGACCTCGAGGGGGGAGAGTGCAGCGGTGTCGACGGTCAAGTTCGCGCGACGATAAGAAGGAAGGCGGCGGTCGCGCAGCTTCGCGAGCGCGCCGGGTTCGCGCAGCAGCGGCCGGACCTCCGTCCCGCCTGCGGCGCGCAGGCGCAGCTCGAGAACCTCCAGTGGTGCGTCGAGGAAGACGAGCGTCCCCGTTGCGAGGATCCGTTCGAACGAACGCGGGCGTTCGAGGGCTCCGCCGCCGAGCGCGACGACGCAGTTCGTTCGCGCGCACGCCGCTTCGATCGCGCGCGCTTCGCGGTCCCGAAATCCGCGCTCACCCTCGCGCTCGAAAAGCTCCGCAATCGAGATCCCGGCTTCGGCGACGATCGAGCGGTCCGTGTCGATCGATTCGGCGCCGCGACGCTGCGCCAACAGCGGTGCGACCGTCGACTTTCCGCTCCCCGAGAGACCGCACAAATAGACGTTCCCCTCAGCGGGCACGGACCGTCGCGTCCCAGCCGCGCACGCGCTCCGCAATCTCATCGAGAGTGTCGCCGCCGAATTTCTCCAAGACGGCGGCCGCGAGGACGAGTGCGAGCAGGGATTCGCCGATCACCGCCGCTGCGGGGACCGCGCAGACGTCGCTCCGTTCGACGTGCGCGCTCTTTGCCTCACCGGTGCCCAGATCGACCGAGTCGAGCGGTTTCATCAGCGTCGCCAGCGGTTTCATCGCGGCACGGACGACGATCGGCTGGCCGGAGGTCATCCCACCGTCGATCCCGCCCGCGCGATTCGTGCGGTAGACGGTCTTTGCGGCGCCGTCACCCGGATAAAACGCGTCGTGCGCGCTCGAGCCCGGCGTCGCCGCCAGCCCGAACCCGAGCCCGAGCTCGACGCCCTTGATCGCGTTGAGCGCCATGAACGCGCGCGCGATCTCCGCTTCCAAACGCCGGTCCCAATGCGCGTACGAGCCGAGACCGACCGGCAGACCGCGTGCGACGACCTCGACGATTCCGCCGAGCGTGTCGCCGGCAGCTTTCGCACGCTCGATCGCCGCGACCATCTGCGCCGCTGCGGTCTCGTCGAGCGCGCGCACCGGCGACGCGTCGATCCGCTCGAGTTCGTTTTCCTCGAAGGGGATCGCATCGAACGACGAGCGATCGACGATCTCGCCGATCTGCACGACGCGGCTCGCGACGCGAATCCCAAGCTCTTCGAGGAAACGGCGCGCGACGCTTCCCAGCGCGACACGCGCGGCGGTTTCGCGAGCGCTCGCACGTTCCAGGACGTTGCGCATGTCGCCGTGAGCGTATTTGATCCCGCCGATCCGATCGGCATGCCCCGGCCGCGGGACCGTGACGACGCGCCGCATGTTCGCCTCCGCTTCGGCGGAGAGCGGCTCGACCGCCATGATCTCCGACCACGCGCGCCAGTCGCGATTCTCGATCATCAGTGCGATCGGGCTGCCGAGAGTGCGCCCGAAACGGACGCCGGCGAGGATTTCAATCGCGTCGGTTTCGATGTTTTGGCGGTTGCCGCGGCCGAATCCGAGCTTGCGCCGTTTCGCCTGCCGATGCAGATACGCCGCATCGAGCGCGAGGCCGGCCGGGATCCCTTCGATGATCCCGACGAGCGCGCGGCCGTGCGATTCGCCGGCGGTCAAATAGCGCAAACTCACGCCGCGAGCCGCTCGAGTCGTGAAAGTGCGAGCGAGTCGAGCGGCGGTCGGAAGCCGAACCACCGTTCGAACGTCGCGAGCGCCTGCTCCAAGAGCATCGGAAAGCCGCCGATCGCGCGCATCCCCCGCGCGCCCGCGTCGCGAACGAAAGGCGTCTGCGCGGGTCGATAGACGAGATCGAACGCATAGGCGCGCGCCGGCGCGTTGCGGGGAAGCAATTCACGCGACGGCTGCCCGCTCTGTCCGAGCGGCGTCGCGTTGACGTAGAGCTCGGCCGGCGGCGGGATCTCGCGCTCGAGGGCGAGGACCGCGAACGCGGTTGCCGGCCAGCGCGCGGTCGCGCGCTCTGCGAGGATGCGGCCGCGTTCGAGACTGCGCGTCACGATCCAAACTTCGGATGCGGCGGCCTCTCCCAAGACGGTCGCGACCGCGTGCGCCCCGCCGCCCGCGCCGAAGATCACGGCGCGCGCACCTCGCGGCTCGAACGCGAGCCGGCGCAGCGTCGCTTCGATTCCGGCGACGTCGGTGTTGTCGCCGAGCAGCTGCGTCCCTTCACGACGGACGACGTTCACCGCGACGCACGCCTGGGCAGCGGGCGTGCAGCGGTCGAGAAGCGCGACGATCCGCTCCTTATGGGGCATCGTTACGTTGCAGCCGACGAAGCCCGGATCGTTCCGGAAGCGCACGAGCGTCGACTCCAGCTCGCCCTGCGGAACGTCGAGCGCCCGATACTCGAGTGCGATCCCTGCCGCAGCGGCAAGTTCTCGGAAGATCGCCGGAGAGAGCGAATGCGCGATCGGGTGTCCGATCACGGCGGCGAAACGGCGCTCAGCCATCGCGCAGCCCGTCGAGCGTCGCGAAGAACGACGGATACGAAACCGTCGCGCATTCTCCGCCGGCGATCGCCGTCGCGCCGGGGGCGCCCAGCGCCGCGATCGCAAACGCCATCGCGATGCGGTGATCGTTCATCGCGTCGATCGAGGCGCCGCGCAACGGCGTCGGCCCCTTGACCTCGAATCCGTCGGGGAAATCCTCGACGTGCATCCCCATCGCCCGGCCGTTGCGAACGACCGCGGCGATGCGATCCGATTCTTTGACGCGCAGCTCCGCCGCGCCGCGGACGCGCGTCGTCCCTTCGGCGAAGGCGGCGACGACGGCAAGCAAGGGGAGCTCGTCGATCAGCCCCGGGATCTCCGCCGGCTCTACCTCCGTCGCGCGCAACGACGACGACTCCGCGACGATCGTTCCATACGGTTCCGGGCTCCGCTCGTGGAGCTGGATCTCGATCTCGGCGCCCATCCGCCGAAGGACGTCGATGAAA
>JAFAMS010000455.1 GCA_019233165.1 Vulcanimicrobiota bacterium
CGATCGGGATGCGATAGGTTGCGAGCACCTTGCGCACGAGCGCGAACTGGCTGCGAAGATCGTCGGGAGTCTCCTGGCGCTGCGCCTTGTAGTCGGCGTAACGCTCGAGCCTCGCGCGCGGAACCCCTTTGTCGAACGCGGCGATCACGTGCGTCGGGCGTTCGTCGGCGATCAACTTCTGCAGCATCATCGTGAAGCCGTAGACGGCGTTGGTCGGCATCCCGGTCGCGGTCGTCATCACCGGCAACGCAAAGAACGCACGATACACCAGCCCGTACGTGTCGAGCAGCATCAGGCGAGCGGTGTCGGGTGGCGGCGTACTGGTGAGGGGCATTATTGCACGGAGAGCGCGAGCGAGGCGGCGCCGACGTCGCCGTCGTCCGAGATCTTCAAGATCGAGACGACGTAGCGGCCGCGCTCGGTTGGGAGCGCGACGTCGAATGAAGCACGGTCGACGCGGTCGACGCGCCACAGGAGCGCGCGAGGGGCGGAGACCGCGAGGCTGTCATTGTTTGCGACCGTCGCCCGAACGCGCTCGGTTGCGAAGATGTCTTGCGCCTTCGAACCGGCCGGTGCGACGTACGCATGCCAGCCCGGATCGAGCGAGGCGACGTTCAGCGTCGTCGTCCCGCCGGCGGCGAGTAGCGCGGGCGCGTCGTCGAACGCGGCGCCGCCGCTCGGACTGCCGTCGGAGACGCGAATCGCGAGGAGCGAGCCGCTCGAATCGCCCCCGTCGCGGATCGAGATGTGCGCGGTCGCTCCGGGCGCGTACGCGCTGCGGTCGGCGGCGAGCGCCGTCATCCGCGGATAACCGGGACCGTCGATCGCGACCGGGACGTCGCTCGCATAGATCGCGCCGTCTTTCACGAACGCGACGCCGACGCGAACCGCGCCGGCGACCGCGCCGAGCGTGAGCGAAGCGATCGCGCGTCCGCCGGAGGCGCTGACCACGTGCGCTTCGGCGATCCGTGCGCCCTCGAGGGTGACGAGGGCGTTTCCGAATGCGCCGTCCAGCACCGCGTCGACGCCGATCCGCTCGCCGAGTCTGTACCGTTCTTTGTCGAGCTTGATCGCGACTTCGGCGCTTCGCCGAACGGCACTCGCGCCGAGCGCCTGCGGCGCGACCGTCACGGCCGTCGCGTCGATCGCGGAAGGATCGTCGGCGAGCGTCGCCGTCGCGACGTTCGTTCCCAGCTGCGGCGTTCGAAACGTCGCCTCTCCGCGGCCGTCCTCGTCGAGCCGCACGTTTTCTTCGCGCAGATCCGGTCCTTTCGCAAGCGCGATCCGCACGCTGCGTCCCGCCGCGGGGCGCCCGTCGGAAGCATCGAATCCGCGGATCGCAAACGTCGCCGGCTGACCGACGTCGAGCGTCGCCGCTGCCGGAACGATCGATAGGACCGTCGGCGCGTTGGGGACGACGATGCGCGTCGTCGCGGTCGCGCTCTGCGTCGATGCGACGACGCCGTACGTCGACGAAAGACCGTCGCTCGGCGCCGGCAGCGTCACCGTTGCGGTCCCCTCGGGACCGGTACGCACCGAAACGTTTGCGACCCCGGTCGTCCCCCAGCGCTCGGTCTCGCTCGACTCTCCCGGCGGGATCACGTGCGGCGTCCGAACGACGCGAACGTTGACGACTTGCCCGGGCGAGGGAACCGCACCGCTGCGCGCCGTGACGAGTAGCGTCACCGGCGCGTTCGCTTGACAGACGCCTTTGCACGCAGCGGTGACGGTGAGAACGTAGTCGCCCGCTGCGTCGAGGTGGACGCTGGTCCCGCCGACGGCGCCGCCGGCGCTCGCAAGCAGCGCGAGCCCGCCGGCCGGCGCGTCGCGCGGGATCGCGAGCTCGCCCGAAAATCCTCCGCTCGGACCGAGCGACAGCTGCGCCGCGGCGACGGTTCGGCCGCCGACGACCGCGTTCACGTGAACCTCGCCGCCGAGCGGCCGCATCGCCTTCCCCTCGCGCTTGCGCGCGAATCCGACGACGCGAAGCGTCTCGCCCGCACGGACGACGCCGCGTTCGGCGCGAATCCCAACGATCGCGCCGGGAAGCGGCGGCTGCGCGGTCAGCGAGACGAAGGCGTAACTGCGGCCCCATTGCGCCAGCGCGAACCGCGCACCGGCGATACCCTGGAGAAGACCGTTTTGGTCCGTCTTCGCTTCAATCAAGCGCGAGCCGACCAAGACCGCGACGCGCATCCCCCGCAGCGGCCGTCCGCTCGAGAGATCCGTACCGTACAAGATCCAGCCCTCGGGAGTTTGCTTCGCCAGCAAACCGATTCGAGTGATGTTTATCCACGTCTGCTGGGAAGCGTCGCCGCGGCGTGCCTCGATCACGAAAAAACCTTCGCGCGCGAGCGGGACGTCGACATCGTTCGATTCGAACTTGTACCCCTGCGGCGGCGTGAACTTCCACCGGACGGCCGGACGGCGGGACGACGTATCGAGCGCCCGGATGCGGGAGCTTCCCGCAACCAAGACTTCGGCCGGATCGGCTTCGAAAGCGGCGAAATCGACCGGCGCGCCCGAGTAGGTGTCGAGGCGGACGTTCGGTTTGCTGCCGGGACGCAACCCCGTCACGTCGCGCGCGAACAACGCAAAGACGCCGTCGAGCTGATGCGTATCGAGAAGCGGGCGCGCCGCCCGCGCCGGTACCGCCGCCGTGGCGGCGATGAGAATTAGAGCGAGCGCCCGGAGAGTACGGCTAGTACTCGTAGACGATTTGACCGGGCTGCGGGTTCGTGAGGCGGAAGCCGAGGGTAAAGTCACGCGAGTCCCCGCGCTTCATCGCTGAATAGTCGTTGCTGATCCCGACCAGCGCGCTCGAGCCGCTGTCGGCTGCGGGGATGCGATAACCGTCGATTGTCGCATAGACGAAGTGCGAGATGATTGGAAAGAGCTGATCGGAGAGATCGTTCGTGAAGTGGACGCGAACGATGCCGTAGTTCTGCGCGAACCCGCCGGCCGTGCCTCCGGCCGCGCCGAGACTCGAGACGTAGCGGACGTCGAGAACCTTCAAGTTGGGGGCACCGTCGACTAAAGGCGTAGGGCTCTCCGGGTTCTTCTCTTGACAGCCCGAACCAAGCAGTACCACTGCAAACATCGCGATGGCTAATCGTTTCAACATCTCGGCGGGTCTTCGCGCCGGCCGGAGGGGGCGCCTCGCAGCGGAGGGTACAACGAATCTCGATGGATGACGAACGTTCCGGCAGGGAACCCGCGACGACCCGTTGCCGTTACTGTGGCAGCGATGCAGCCGAGCATGCCCCTCCCGAACGGCCCGAGCGGGCCGAGGTCTACCAAGTGATCGTCCTCTGCGCTTCCTGCGGGTCGGCGTTCGCGACGATTTCGCGAAATTGAGAAGAACGCGCCTGTCGGGCCTCGCCGCGCTGGTTGCGTTCGCACCGGCGATCGCCCTCGGCGCAACGCCCTCGCCGAGTCCGAAAGCGACGCCGCGTCTGGTTACGGTGCAGCAGAAGATCAAGCCGCAACTGCCGACGTCCCCGCTGCACGCGACGTACACCGTCGAGACGAACAAGCTCGGGCAGGTCGTACGCGTGCGCTCGGTCGAGCCCTCGAAGAACCCGGCGTTCGATGCGATGACGTACGGCAACTCACTGCAAGCGTTCATCCGTCATCCCGATGGTACGGCGGTCGCCGGCGTCTACAAGTTGATCTACGACTACTCGCCACAGACGAAAAAAGTGCGTCGCGACGTCGAGCTGCTTCAAGCCGGCGGCGTGAATCCGGATGCGCCGGGCGCGGTGACGGTCGAGCTGCAGAAAGACGCGAAGACGCAAGCGGCGGACCGAGCGAAACAAGACGCTGCCAAAAAGGCCGCAGCCTCAAAGCTCCCGGATTTCAACCAGATCGTATCGCCGTCGCCGAAGCCCTGATGGCGCGCCGCCGCGAACCGCGCAGGCCGAAGCCGGGCGCCGCGGCAACGCCCGAAGATCTCTTAGAGTTTTACGTGCGCAACCGAGAGCACTTCGAGAAACGTACGGACGCCGACATCGAGCGCTCGTGCGCGTCGAAGGACGCGTACCCGACCGAGGCGCACGCGCGCGCAGTGGCGGCGATGAATCGGATGGGCGACGTGCTCTACACGTATGAATGCTTCTATTGTCACCAGTGGCATCTGACCCGGCGCCCTCCGCCGCCCGGCGGCGGACCGGTCATCGTCGACGACTAGCGCGCGAACGTCAGCGCGTCGTCGATGTCGAGGATTTCGAACCAGTTCTTCAGATCGGGCCGGTCGCCTAACCACTCGTAGCGCGTTGCGACGTCGGCGCGGTGCGCAGCGTCGCGGATCCCGCGCGTCCGCAGCTTTTCGCCGATCTCGGGATACGTCGACGGATCGCTGTGCGCGCGCACCCAGGCTGCGATTGCGTCGTCTTCGCGCAGCTCTCGCACGGCGTCGGTGAACGCGTCCTCGTCGATCCGGAGCCACTCGAGCAGATACGCCGAGAGCCCGGGGCCGATCTTATACGGTCCCAGCGTCCCCTGGAGCTTCGCCTTGGCTTTGTCGATCGTTCGCGCGAGGAAAACCAAACCGCCGAGCTCGACGCTCGCGGCGCGCGGCGCGTGCTCGCGCAGATCCGCTTCCGGAAAGAGCAGCTGCGCCCGGTATGCGCCGAGCGCTCTCAGCACGGGACGGTCGTCGTAGCGAAACAGATACGCGGCTTCGTCGCCGCGAGGCCGATGTACGTACGGCATCCACGCCGGGACTGCGAACGTGTCGCCGCGCGTCCACTGCAGTTCGACCTCACCGACCGTTGTCGAACCGCTTCCCTCGACGACGTGGTAGACCGCGCTCGACGTTTCGCGCCGGCGCGGACTCTCCGTTCCCGCTGCGATGCGCTCGGCCGATGCGCCGACGATCCGTGAGATCGGCGCGCGGCGTTCGCGCTGCTCGTATTCGACGGAGTAGAACGAAGACGTCGAGCCGTCCAGCTTCGCTCGGATCTCGCTCCAGGGGAACTTCAGCCGCGAGCGTCCTTCAGCCGGTTTCGACGGATAGCGCGGCTCGGCATACGGCTCGGCAAAGTTGACGGGGATTGCCTGCCAGATCGGAAGATCGAGGCCGTCGAGCCAGATCATCGGCCCGCTCCCCTCATGACCGTGATCGTGAAACTCCCACGACGGCGTCAGAATCACGTCGCCGCGCTCCATCGTCACCTTCTCGCCCCCGACGGCGGTAAACCCGCGCTCGCCTTCGACGATGAAGCGCAGCGCGAATGCCGTGTGGCGATGCGCGGGCGCGGTCTCGCCCGGCAAGATCATCTGCATTCCACCGAACAGCGTGTCGGTCGTGTACGGCGGCCGGAGTGCCGGGTTGACGAGCATGAAGACGCGGCGCTCGGCCTGGTCGGCGGAGATCAGCGTCCCCGCGCGGTCCAAGAGCGGGCGCAGCTCGTCCCAACGCCAGAGGTGCGGGACCGCCTTAGGAGCGGGACTCGGCGGGACCATCGCCTGCATCATCGTCCAAAGCGGCGCCGTCGCGGCCGAACCAGCATCGGCGAAGAGTTTTTCGAGCGAATCGGCGGCTTGCGGGACGATTGTTGCCATGGCAGAAAGTGCTTCGCCATGCGCTTTGCCACCTACCGCGACCGCTCGGGGCGTAGAGCGGCCGGGATTTTGCTCGACCGCGACCGCATTGCGCCGCTGCGCTCGGGGATCACGCTCGACGAGTACATCGCGCTCGATGCGTCGGAGCGAGCCGGGCAAGCGGCCTCACTGGGCGAGCCGGTCTCCGTCACCGACGTGCAGTTGCTGGCCCCGGTCCACCCGCGCAAGAACGTTTTCTGCGTCGGCCGCAACTATCTCGCGCACGCCGAAGAAGGCGCGCGCGCCCGGGGAGCAGAGCTCAAGCTTCCCGACGTTCCGACGTTCTTCACCAAGGCGCCGACGGCGATCGCGGCGCCCGACGAGACGCTCGAGCTCGATCCCTCGCTTTCGCCCGAGTACGACTGGGAAGCCGAGCTCGCCGTCGTCATCGGCAAGCGCTGTCGCGACGTCCCCGAGCACGAGGCGCTGTCCGTCGTCTTCGGCTACACGTGCCTCAACGACGTCACCGCGCGCGATCTGCAACGAGCGCATCTCCAATGGTTCAAGGGAAAGTCGCTCGATCACACTTGTCCGCTCGGACCTTGGATCGTCGAAGCGGACGAGATCGAGGATCCGCAGCGCCTCGAGATCGCGCTGACCGTCA
>JAFAMS010000503.1 GCA_019233165.1 Vulcanimicrobiota bacterium
CGCCGACGTCCAGGGCGACCTTCCGGCGGCGCGCGCCCTGTTGCAGGACGCGCTCGAATCCGCGCGCGCGGCGGGGGCGCGCTCGCTGGTGCTGGAGATCGTCGCGCAACTCGCCGAGCTGGCCTCGCGCGGCGGCTTCGAGCTCGAAGCGCTCGACTTGATTCGGGACACGGCGGCGCGCGCACACGAAGTCGAAGACGAGGCCGCAGTCGGCTGGACGACGCTCTTGCTCGCGCGTCACGAGATCGGCGGCGATCCGATCGTCGGCCGCATGCATCTTCGCGACGCGCTCGAACGGTTGCGCTCCCGCGCCCATCCGGGCCGGCTCGCAACCTGCTTTGAATTTTGCGCGGAGGTGGCGGCGGCAAGCGGCGACGACGAAACCGCGATTCGTCTGCTTGCCTTCGCATCGAGCCTGCGCCGCGCGCACAAGGTCGCGGGAACGACGAACGAGCGCCGCCGCGCGATGGAGCTGCGCGCGATCTTGGAGAGGCGGATGGAGCGTTCGGCGCGGGAACGGGGCGAACGCGAAGGCCGCGCGCTGGCGCTCGATGCGGCTTTGCATCGCGCGCTGGGCGAGTTTACGCCGCTCGCGGACGCGATGGTTCCGGCCTAGGGGAGAGAGACCCCGGCCTCCGAAGCAGGGGCGGTTCGCCCTTCATGCGGAGGTCCCTTAGCGCGTGGCCAAGATCAAAGTAAAAAGTCCCGTCGTCGAGCTCGACGGCGACGAGATGACGCGAATCATTTGGACGATGATTCGCGAGCGCCTCATCAAGCCGTACCTCGACGTGGACCTCAAGTACTTCGATCTGGGGATCGAGTCGCGCGACGCAACCGACGACAAGATAACGTTGGAGGCCGCGCGGGCGATCAAGCAGTACGGCGTCGGCGTCAAGTGCGCGACGATCACGCCCGACGAAGCACGCGTCAAGGAATTCGGGCTCAAACAGATGTGGCGTTCGCCGAACGGGACGATTCGCAACGAGCTCGGCGGAACCGTCTTTCGCGAGCCGATCATCTGCAAGAACATTCCCAAGCTCGTCCCCAGTTGGACCGAACCGATCGTGATCGGACGCCACGCGTTCGGCGATCAGTACCGCGCGACCGAGCTGCAGATCCCCGGGGCCGGCAAGCTAACGCTCCGGTTCGAGCCGGAAGGCGGCGGACCGCCGCTGGAGCGCGAGGTGTTCACGTTCCGCGAAGCCGGCGTCGCGATGGGGATGTACAATCTCGACGAATCGATCCGCGGGTTTGCCCGCGCGTGTTTCAACTACGGGCTCACGCGCGGTTATCCGGTCTATCTCTCGACGAAGAACACGATCCTCAAAACCTACGACGGGCGGTTCAAGAACTTGTTCGAGGAGATCTTCGAGCGCGAGTTTCGCGGAAAGTTTGAGTCGGCGGGACTGACCTACGAGCACCGGCTCATCGACGACATGGTCGCCTCCGTGCTGAAGTGGCACGGAAAGATCGTCTGGGCTTGCAAAAACTACGACGGTGACGTGCAGTCGGACACGATCGCGCAGGGGTACGGATCCTTGGGGCTCATGACGTCCGTGCTGATGACGCCCGACGGGAAGACGGTCGAAGCCGAGGCCGCGCATGGTACGGTCACCCGGCATTACCGCTTGCACCAGCAAGGTAAGGAAACGTCGACGAACCCGATCGCTTCGATCTTCGCTTGGACCCGCGGCCTGGCGCATCGCGGCAAGCTCGATGCGACGCCGGACGTTACGTGGTTCGCCGAGACGCTCGAGCGCGTCTGTATCGACACCGTCGAGAGCGGGAAGATGACCAAGGATTTGGCGATCCTGATCGGTCCCAACCAGGCCTGGCTCAACACGGAGAATTTTCTTAACGCAATCGATACCGAGCTCGAACGGCGAATGAGCCTCGTAGGTTCTGCAATGGCCTGACGTGTGGTACGATGGCCGCGTGAGCACTAGACGCGGCCCCGAGCTGCACGGCGTGTATCGCAACGAGCTGGACCGAGCGCTTCACGAAGACGCGTTCGAGTGCGCTTTTCGCGCCGCCCTGTACAAGTTCGGCCGGCTCTCGAACCGTCGGATCCTAGAGCTGCTGCGCGCGACCGCAGCGTCGAACGCGATTGCGGTTCGGGAGACCGACCGCGAACTGCTCGATCGCTGGTTCGCCACCTACTCGTTCTATTTCCGGTTGCTCAAGGACCGCCGGCCTTGGCTCGTGGAGCGGCCCGCTTCCTAGCTCCTCGTATCAAGCTTCCGGTTCGAGCTAGCTAGCCGGCGCGAGCGCTCCCTCGAAGGGGACGCTCCCCGGGACCCGGTCCCCGTGCAGCGCTCGCGCGAAGATCTCCGCCGTCTCGATCAGGCGCGGACCCGGCCGGCTTAGGTACGAATTCCCGTCGATCGCCCAGGCACGCCCCTCTCGAACCGCGCGCAGTCCGGCCCATTCGGGCT
>JAFAMS010000506.1 GCA_019233165.1 Vulcanimicrobiota bacterium
ATGATCCTGTTCGGCACGGCATTCTAGGAGAAGCAGCCGTTGCGCGAAACGCTAGAGGCACCCCATGGTTGACCAGTTATGGTACGACTTGGCCGTCGGCGTCGCCGCATCGCTGTTGATCACGGCGCTGGCGTACGTCGTGCTGGGAGTCGACGATCTGATCCTCGACGGCGCCTACTGGGCCGGCGTGATCCGTCGCAGCATCGTCTTCCGCAATGCCAAACGTCTCGATCTCCCGACGCTGCGCGCGATGCCGCAAAAACGAATCGCGATCTTTATCCCGTGCTGGCATGAGGAAGACGTCGTCGAGCAGATGCTGGAGTTCGCGATCCGCGCGATCGAGTACAAACGCTACACGATCTTCGTCGGCGTCTATCCGAACGACGAAGGAACGCTGACGAAAGTGCAGCGGGCGGCGGCGAAGAGCGACAAGATCGTCGCCGCCGTCAACCCGACCCCGGGACCGACGACCAAAGCCGACAATCTCAACAGCATGTACGCGACGATGCTCGCGACGGAGGCGGGAGATCCGTACGAGATTGTCGTCTTGCACGACGTCGAAGACGTAATCCATCCGTACGAGTCCTACGTCTACAACTATCTGATGCCGAACAAAGCAATGGTCCAAATCCCCGTCTTTCCGCTCGAGCGCGAGTGGCACAAGTGGACGGCTTGGACCTACGCCGACGAATTCGCCGAGAACCATCTCAAAGATCTCGTCGTTCGCGAGCGCGTCGGAAGCTTCGTCCCGTCGGCCGGCGTCGGTTGTGCGTTCAGCCGCGCCGCGCTGGACGTCATCGGCGAGGGCGGCTCGGGTTCGCTTTTTTCGACCGAAAGTCTGACCGAAGACTACCAAGCCGGGCTTCGGCTGAAGCTCGGCGGGTACAAGACCGTCTTCGTCCACCAACGCTTCGGCTCGAAACCCGGCGCCGCGTCCTACGTCGCGACGCGCGAGTACTTCCCCGACACGCTCAAGACGGCGGTGCGGCAGAAGGCGCGCTGGATCGTCGGGATCTGCATCCAGGCCTGGCGCGACCACGGCTGGAGTGGGAATCCCGCGATGCGCTACTCGCTCTACCGCGACAGAAAAGCGCTGCTGACTAATTTGCTGACCCTCTACGGCTACGTCGTCTCGGCCCTTGCCCTAATCGTCACGCTGGGCCACGCGCTCGTTCCACGCCTCGTCGGGGTCCCGATCCCGCGCACGCCCGCCGTCATCTTCATCTTCTCGGTCGTCATGGTGCTCACGGTCGAGCGGATTATCTCCAAGGTCTATTTTGTGACGCAGATGTACGGCTGGATTATCGGCTTGCTCTCGATCCCGCGCTTGCCGTGGGCGGGACTCGTCAACGCACTCGCGACGGGACGGGCGCTGTATCTCGTCGTGCATGCGGCTTTCGCCAAAAAGGCCGTCGTTTGGCACAAAACCGCGCATGCGTTCCCGACGCAGACGTCGCTCGCGCAATTCGAGACGCAAGTCCACAGGGGTGGCGACGACCCGCCGCTCACGGTCGTGGCGGATGAGGTCGAGGAAGTGCCGACCGCGGCGCGATGAGAATACGTCTCGCGACCGCACTCTTGTCGGCGCTGCTGTTCGTGCAAACGGCTCCCGTGCGCGCGGCCGCACCGGCAACGACGCTGTACGTCCCCTTCTCCGAAGTCGGATTTCAGCGCGAGATCGTCCTAGGCCGGGGCGGCGCGCGGACGTTCACCGTCTTTTTCCCGGTCTTCCCGGAGCTGCGCTCAGCGACGCTCGTCTTGCCGATGAAGATCTCGCCGATCGTCGATCCGAAATCATCGATTGCAGTCTCGGTGCAGGGCGTCCCCGTTTACACGCAGAGCGTGCGAACGCTCGGCCTGCGCCCGAAGATCGAAGTTGCGATCCCCTTCCGCCCCAAGCTTGACGCCGGCGGACTCCAGATCACGATCTCCGCGCATCTCTTCACGCTGCGCGAACGCTGCGAGGACGATTCGGATCCGAACTTTTGGGCGACGATCGATCCAAGCGGTGGTTGGCGGATTGTCACGGATCCGGGGCCACCGACCGATCTTGCCGACTGGTTCCAATCGTACGACCGCCACATCGCAGTCGTCGTGCCGCCGAACGCATCAGACGGGTTGCGATACGCCGCGCCGCGCCTCGCCTACGCGTTGCAAAAGATCCCGCGCTGGCGTTCGCTCGCGCTCACGATGACCGACCGCGACCAGCCGAGAGCGCGCAACATGCTCCTCGTCGGCGGCCCGCCGGATATGCGCCTCCAAGGAAACACCGTCGCGGTCACCCCCGGCGGCGTCGCGCTGATACGCCCGACGTTGGTCCGGTCGCTGCAGACGAAAACGGTCGCCGACGCCACGATCGATCCGCCGACGCCGAATCCGGCGACGAAGGAGCTCACACTCTCGAAACTCGGGATGGGCGACGTCACGCAGTCCGGGACGTCTGAAGACATCTCGTTCGCGATCCCTTTCCAGGTCGCCGACGTGCGGGGGCTCCCGGAAGATCTCGTCTTCAATCTCGGCTTGAACCACAGCATCACAAGCAACGAGCGGCG
>JAFAMS010000052.1 GCA_019233165.1 Vulcanimicrobiota bacterium
GTGTGATGCGGCCGACGTTGTTGCCGTGCTGCTCGACGAACCACAGATTGCCGTCCGGCCCAAGCGCGATCGCGCGCGGTTGCGCATTCCCCGTGGGGATTGCAAACTCGGTGAACGTGCCGGTGAAGGACTTCGTACCGACGACGATCTTCACGACGTTGCTCAGACCCGATGTTCCGAGGATCTGCATCGAACACGATAAGAACGTCCCGGTCGGGTTGAGGTTCGTAACCAGGATCGTGCCGAGAGTCTGCCCCACCTTGAACTGTCCCGATTGCGGGAAGCATGAAACGGGGCCGGTGGTAAACGAAGCGTTGCCCGCCTGCGTTACTTGGAGCGAGAGCGTCGATTGCGATGTGAACTGTAAGAAGCTCGGACTCAAAGCGACCGGCTGCGGGACCGGCGGGGGCGCCGGTGCCGGCGTCATCGACGGCGAGGTGACGGTGATCGGTGTGTTCGTCCCGGGCGCGGTCAGCGCGCCGCTCGGATTGACTTGCGCGACCGTCAAGCTGCTCGCTAGCAGCGTTCCCGTTCCGTTCGGGCCGCCGAACGCTTCGATGTAGATATCGAGCACACCGACCGGGAACGTTACCGTGACCGTGCAGAGATACGCGCCGTTGCTCTGTAGGACGCAGGCCGACGAAGGGACGTTGACGGTCGCGACGATCACGACCGTCGACGGCGCGGGCGACCCGCCGATGAACGTAGGCGGCAACGAACCGACCTGCCCTTGGTAGCCGATGAGGATCGAGGTCGTTCCCGACGGGATCACCTTCGATCCACGCTGCACCGACTGCGTCGGTGCCGGGATCGTGAACGTTAGCGTCGAGCCGGCCGCCGCGCTCTGCGATTGCATGGGGAGCGAGCTCTTCGAACCACCGGAACACGCACACAGCGCGAGCGCGACGGCTCCCAGAGTGGCGAGAGAACGAAGCTCGACGAAACGCATCGTGCTGCTGCCTAGCTCAGCGGAATCGCCGTAGGCGAAGCCGTCGGCGCCGCGACGACGACATTGACGGAACCGGTCGCGCTCCCCGTAGCGCTCGAGGTGAACGTCACCGTGCACGCGCCGACGTTGAGCACGGGCGTGACCATGAACGTTGTTCCGGCGACCGCCGGCGGCTGCGGCGCGGGGGGCGATGCCGGCGGCGAAGCCGCGATCGCGACGGCGGCGCCGCAATTCGCGCCGAGCGTTGCGACGAAATAGGTTCCGGCCGGCGCTCCGGTTTGAGAAACTGTGAACGTCGCCGCAGCGCCGGAGCCGAGGCTTTGGAAGTTCGGATTCCCGACGATCGAAAGCGCGCTGGCGGACGGGGTCGGCGTCGGAGTCGGCGAGGGTGAAGGCGTCGGCGTCGCCGCCGGAGTTGCGGTGGACGTCGACGACGGTGCCGCAGTCGGCGTCGCACTCGCGGCGCTCGTCGCGGTCGGCGTAACGATAGGCGACGACGAAGACGAGCCGCTGTTGCAGCCGGCGAGTGCAATGGACGTCAAGCCGAGGACAAAGAGAAGCTTCCTCACCCTAGGACTCCCCCGCAGCAAGCGTTCGCCCGGGTTCCGCTTTTTTGCAAGCCTTCCTCTTCGTAGCTCTCCCGTCGTGGCTGCGAGGGAGCGTCAGGCACGTGAGAGCGTTCGCATTGCTGGGCATCGATAGTCATGCGTACTATTACAAGAATCGTTACGACCACCGGGGCGGCGCTTGCCGGCTGCGCGCTCGCCTTTGCGCTTGCGTCGGCTCAGATTCCCGCGCCGAACACCGGTCCGCAATCGAGCGACCAGGACTTCATCAATCAAGCAATGGCTGCCGGAATCGCAGAAGTGCGCGAAGGACAGCTCGCGCTCCAGAAGAGTCATAACGCCGCAATCCGGGCGTTCGCGAATCAAATGATCGCCGATCACGCCGCCGGAAACACGCAGCTCGCTGCGATCGCCGATCAGAAAGGTCTGAAGTACCCGACGACCGTCGACGCTCAGGAAGCGGCTTCGCTCAGCCATCTGCGTTCGCTCTCGGGAACGGCGTTCGACCGCGCGTACGCGCAGGAGCAAGTTCCGGATCACCAGCAAGCGATCGCGCTCTTCCAGAAAGAGACCGGGGATAGCGGCGGCGATCTCGATATCCGCGCGACGGCCGGCAATCTCTTACCGACCCTCCAACATCACCTGCAGATGGCGCAGGCGCTCGCGGGATCTAAGTAGCGACCGACTGGGCCTGCTCGCGGAACTGTTCGCGATAGAGGCGCGCGTAGGAGCCGCCTCGCGCGAGCAGGACCGCGTGCGTCCCGCTCTCGACGATCCGCCCGTGTTCGACGACGAAGATCACGTCGGCGGAGACGATCGTCGAGAGCCGGTGCGCGATCACGAGACTCGTGCGATTCTCCATCACGCGCTCGAGCGCCGACTGGATCATCGCCTCGTTGTGCGAGTCCAGCGAGCTGGTCGCTTCGTCGAGAATCAAGATTCGTGGGTTCTTGAGCAAGACCCGAGCGATCGCGAGCCGCTGGCGCTCCCCTCCCGAGAGCTTGTGCCCGCGCTCGCCGACGACGGTCTGATAGCCCTCGGGCAGACCGGCGATGAAGTCGTGGATGTTCGCCGCGCGCGCCGCGGCATGCACGTCTTCGTCCGTTGCATCGATTCGGCCGTAACGAAGATTCGCCTCGATGGTGTCGTGGAAAAGATAGGTCTCTTGCGTCACGATCCCGATCGCGTTGCGCAGCGAGCTGAGCTCGAGATCGCAGACGTCGTTGCCGTCGATCGCGACCTTCCCGCTCTGCGCGATGTAGAAGCGGGGGACGAGCTGCGTGATGGTTGTCTTGCCGGCGCCCGACGGCCCGACGAGCGCGGCCATCTGTCCGGGTGCGATCCGTAGGCTGATCCCTTCGAGCGCCGGCCGATCGCCGTATGCGAAGTAGACGTCTTGGAACTCGATCTCGCCGCGAACGTGCTCGAGCGGGGTGGTGCCGGCGCATGCCGCCGATTCGGTCGGCATGTCGAGATACTCGAAGATCCGCTCGAAGACCGCGAGCGCGCTGACGATCTGTACCTGCACGCCCGCAAGCGCCGAGGCCGGCCCGTAGAGGCGCCCCAAGTAGGCGACGAAGGCAACGATCGTCCCGACCGTGAGCGTCCCCTTGATCGCGAACCACGCGCCCCCGAACCAGACGATCGCGGGCCCGATGACCACCATCGCCCCGATCAGCATGATGAACCAGCGGCCGACCATCGCGAGCTTGATCTCGAGCTTCATGAGATCGTTCGCAACCGCCAAGAAGCGATTGCGCTCGAACTGCTCCCGAACGAACGACTTGATCAGCGTGATCCCCGAGATCGAAAGCGTCTCCTGCGTGATGCTCTCGATCTCGTCGCGCTTCTCGCGGGTCTGTTTGCGGACGACGTACATGCGGCGGCCGACCGGCGAGAGCGGGAAGATCATCAGCGGGGTCACCGTCAGGGCGATCAGCGCGAGGCGCCAGTCGAGGACGAAGATCGTG
>JAFAMS010000034.1 GCA_019233165.1 Vulcanimicrobiota bacterium
TCACGGTGTCGTTCTCCGGCGGCAAGCACGCGTCCGCCGGACGCATCAGGCCGGCGCTGTTCGACGCGCCCGAGTACTTGCGCACGATCGGCTCGGCGCTGTTCGCGACGACCGAGCGTGCCGGCCGGGCGCGCACGATCGACCCCGGACCCGACGGCGCGCCAAAGATCGCGTTCGGGGTCCTCGAGCGCTCGAACGTCTCGATCGTCGAGGCGATGATGCAGATCCTCGCGGCGCAACGGGCGTACGAGGCTAACGCGAAGGGAGTGCAGGCGGCGGATGAGATGCTACGCATCGCAAACAACCTGCATCGCTGAGGCGCCGCGACGTCCCGCCGCCGCGGCCGTTCCGGGCGAGGCGGCGCTGTTCGCGACCGTCTTGCTGAAGGCGACGTTGCGGCCGTTGGCGCAGCCGCTCGGGTTCTTCGGCGACGTTGCGATCGACGCGTTCGCAAGGGCGCTGGCGCGGCGACCGCAATTCGAGCGGCTCTTCGCGCCCGCGATGCCGGATGCGCGGCGGTGAGTACGAGGGAGACGACGATCCGCGACCTGTTCCCGCTCGTGCGGCGCGTCGCGCGACGGGTTGCAAGGATCGTCCCGTCGGCCGACCTCGACGACCTCGTAGGGGACGGTTCGATCGGCTTGATACGCGCCGTCGACACGTACGACCCCGCGCGCGGCACGTTGGAGAACTACGCTCGTAAGCTCGTGCTCGGTGCGATGCTCAACGGGCTGCGGCGAATGGACCCGATCTCGGAGCGCGCGCGCCGCACGCTGCGCGACGCGGAGCGGCAGCGTCAAGCGCTGGCACAAGAGCGCGGGGCGATGCCGTCGCAAGCGGAGATGGAACTGCGCATCGCCGGGCTGAAGTCCGCGCGGATCGCGGCGTTCCGCCACGGGCCGGTCTCGCTCGAGGCGACGTACCACGCGGACGGTCCCGCGTATGCCGACTGGACGGCGGATCCGGCCAAGGTCGCGACGGCCGTGGGTGAGCGGCGCGAGATCGTCGAGGCGATCCGATTGCTCCCCGACCGCCAGCGCCGCGTGATCGCGCTGCACTATTACTGCCGCTTCTCGCTGCATGCGATCGGCACGCAGTTGAACGTCTCGCCGCAGCGCGTGTCGCAGCTGCACCTGCGGGCGCTCGCGCGGCTGCGCGGGCTGCTGGCTGCGCGATGAGCGCGCGGATCGACCCCGAACTCACGCCGGCCGGCGCTAGCACGCCGGCGCCACCGCCCGCGCTGGCGCTCCCTCCCCCGCTGGCCGTCGCGCTCGACCCCGACGTCGACATAAAGAACGACCTGCCCTCCGACCATCCGGCGTGGGCGAAAGATGCGGTCGCGCTCTCGCAACGCGTGCGCGAACTCCTCGCGAAGCTGAAGCCGGTGGCGATGACCGTGCTGACGTTTTGGGATCACCGCGTGCGCTCGATCTTCATCGGTAATCGCAAGCTCTCGGTCGACGCGAGCGGATCGTACCGGCTGGATTAGCGATATCAAAGTACGCAACGTTCTGGAGCGCCTCAAAGCCGACGGTTGGGTCCTCGTCTCGCAGCGTGGAAGCCACCGTCAGTTCAAGCATCCATCCAGGCCTGGAAAGGTCACGGTTGCCGGAGGCCGGAACGTCGATCTCGCGATGGACACGCTGACCAACATCCGCAAGCAGGCTGGGTGGAAGTGAAGTACGCGGTCATATTCGAGAAGACGGTGACGGGTTGGAGTGCCTACCCTCCCGACATTCCAGGCGTTGGCGTTGCCGGCGCGACGCTCGACGAGACTCGGCGCCTCGCTTCGGAGGCAATCGCCTTGCACATTGCAGCGTTGCGCGAGGACGGCGAGGCCGTTCCCGAACCCACTACGCACGTCGAGGAGATCGAGCCGGCCGCTTAACGAACCTCGACCCGCCGCAACTGAACGTTCATGCGGCCTCAAAAGGCGGCCGGCGCGCGTTCGAGTAATACGGGCGAGCGACCTCACGCGCTCGGTTAGGGGGCTTCCGTATGAAGCGACTCGCTCTCGTCGTTTTCGTGGCCTGCGCCTTCGGCTTCGCGGCGATCCCCGCGGCGGCGACCG
>JAFAMS010000091.1 GCA_019233165.1 Vulcanimicrobiota bacterium
GCGGTCGTCTAATCGAACAACTTGAACAGCGCGGTGTGGTCGAGGTCGCCTTCGCCGCGCTCGACGACGATTTTCACGCGCTCGAACGCCGCTTTGGCGGCGGGGAAATCGATTCCGGTCGCGGCGCTCGCTTCGAGGACGTTTTCCCGGTCCTTCATGTGCGTCTTGATCGGGCCGCCGGGCTTGAAATTCCGGTCGAGCATCTTCTTGCCCTGAAACTCTAGGATCTTGCTGCCGGCGAAGCCCGGGAGCATGACCTCTCGCACCAGCGCCGGATCGACGCCGTAGGCGCGCGCGAGCGCCAACGCCTCGGCGACCAACTCGACCGTTCCTGCGACGATCAATTGGTTGCACGCCTTCGCAATCTGTCCCGCGCCGCTCTCGCCGATGCGGATGTAGGTCTTCCCCATCGCGGCAAAGATCGGCTTCGCCCGCTCGAACGCAGCTTCGGTGCCGCCGGCCATAATCGTGAGCGTCCCGGCGATCGCGCCTTGCTCGCCGCCGCTCACCGGCGCGTCGATCGAATCGACGCCTTTTTCGGCAAATGCCTTCGCGACGTCGCGCGCGTTTTTCGGCGTCGTCGTCCCCATGTCGACGAACAAGCTGCCCGGCCGGATCCCTTCCAGAATCCCGTCTTTGCCGAAGATCGCTTCGCGCGTCGTCTCCCAGTCGATCAGCATCGTGATGACGACGTCGCTCTTCTCGGCGACCGCGCGAGGCGAGCCCGGCGCGACGGCGCCCGCCGCGCCGAGCTCGTCGAGCTTCGAAGCCGTGCGGTTGTGGACGTAGACCTCATAGCCGGCTTTGAGCAAGTTGTGCGCCATCGGCTTGCCCATCAGGCCCGTTCCGATCACGCCGACGCTCGCGTTCACATTGGTGGACACGTCCAACCTCCCATCGCGTTTTGGAAGCAGCCGATCGACTGCGGGAACAGAATTCGCGGCAGCCAGAGGACCAGGTTCGGGAAGACGATGATCAGCGCCATCACGATGAAAAAGATGACGTAAAGCGGGAGCGCGGCGAGGAGCGCTCGAGGCCACGGGACGCCCTGCAGGCTCGACGAGAGCAGCAAGATCAGCCCGAACGGCGGCGTGATCAGGCCGAACGCGAGATTCACGATGATGCACACGCCCATGTGAACCGGATGGATGTTCCCGAGCTTCGCGAGCTCGAGAAACAGCGGCATGAAAATGATGATCGCCGGGATTCCCTCGAGAAAATCGCCGACGATCGTGAGGATTCCGATGATCAGGAACAGGATCACCGTCGGATTGTGTCCCGCGACCTGCTCGATCCAGCCCGAGACGACGTCCGGCCCACGCAGGTACGCCAGCACCCACCCAAATGCCGACGCTCCCGCGACCGCCATGATCGGGAGCGCGTACAGCGCGCCGGCGTAGATGAAGTCGCGCGGGAGATTCTTGAAATGCCCGCGCGTCATGAGCGGCAAGACGACGAGGATGACGTAGAGCAGCGCGACGGCGCCGGCTTCGACGGGCGTGAATTGTCCGGCGAGAATTCCGCCGACGATGATGATCGGGATGAAGAGCGGCAGGATAGCCAGCTTCACCGACTCCGCGACGTGGCCGAAGGTCGCGCGCTCCTTGTGAATCCCGACGGGCCCCCAAATGTAGGAGTAGATCATCAACCCGATCGCGACCATGAGTCCGGGTGTCGCGCCGCCCAAGAACAGACCGCCGATCGAGACGTTTCCGACCGAACCGTACACGACGGCAAGAATGCTCGGCGGGACCATGTTCGCGATCGTCGACGCGGCCGCGACGAGCGCGGCCGTGAACGGCGGATCGTAGCCCTCGGCCTTCATCGCCGGGCCTAGCACGGTGCTGATCGCGACGACGTCCGCGGTCGACGAACCGGAGATCCCCGAGAAGAAGAGGCTGAAGACGGCGACGACTTGCGCGAGCCCACTGCGCATGTGTCCGACGAGCGCCTGTGCGAGCGTGATCAGCCGGATCGTGATGTTCGCCGAGAGCATCAGCTCGCCGACCAACAAGAAGAACGGAACGGCGAGCAAGTTGAGCGTGTTGATCCCGTTGAAGAGCTGCCCTACCATCGAGGCGAGCGAGATGTGCGTGAAGAGCACGACCGTCAAGAACACGCTCGCCATCATCGAGAACGCGACGGGCACGCCGAAATAGCCCAAGAACACGGCGAACAGCGTCATCACCAAGATGGCGATCCCTGCGTTTCCGGTCAAATCGACCGCTCCAGCGCTTCCTGCGAGAGCATCTCTTGAATGTCGCGCGGCTCGCCGGCCGCCGCGAAACCGTGGCGCCAGCCGTTGATGAGCTGTTCGATCGTGAACAGCGCGATCAGCACTCCTGAGACGGGGATCGCGGCGTACAGCACCGCGATCGGCGTTTCGGAAGGGACCATGAAGCTGCCGAAACCGGTGAGATAGTTGACGTAGCCCTGAACGACCATAATCGCCGCGACGATGAGGACGACGACGCGGCGCAGCGTCTCGAAGAGCTGTCGCCGGCCTCCGCTCATCTTCTCGACGACCGCGGAGATCTTGAAGTGCGTGTCTCGCCGAACGGCGGTCGCGCCGCCGATGAACGCCCCCCAGACGAAGAAGAAGGTCGAAAACTCCTGCGCCGTCAGCCACGGATGCAAGATGATGCGGAAGAAGACGTCGCCGATCTCGGAGATCGTGAACCCGAGAATGCAAATCCCCGAGAAACACATCAGCGCGAATTCCAAAGGATCGAACGCGCGCCACTTGAGATGGCGCGCGCCCTGCGAAACGATCGATTCGCCGCCGTGCGGCTGCGGGCTCTCGGCGGCCACGCTCGAGGCTACCGCTCCAGCGCTCGAACTTGCTTCAGTAGCTGCTCCGCGTACGGGCCGAGCTCTTTAGCCTGCTGCTCGATAACCGGCCTGGCGATCGAGATGAAGCCGCCTTTGTCGACGTTGTCGACGACCTTGATCCCGAGCTTGCGAAGGGTGTCGTTCGCGGTGTGGTTGTTCCCGACTGCCTTGCGCGGTCCGAGGGGCTGCGTGTAGTTGAACGCCTCGACGATCCACTTCTGCTGATCTTTGTTGAAACTGTTCCACGTCTTCATGCTGACCAAGATGTTGTAGTTGTTGGCTTCGTGGCCCGTCAGCGAGAGCACCGGCGCGACCTCGTAGTGCTTGTTCTTCAAGTAGACGTCGCTCGAGTTCTCGGCGATTTGGACGACGCCGGTTTGCAGCGACGTGTAGACCTGACCGAACGGCATGTGCACGGGGACGGCCCCGTAAGCGGTCATGAACGCGTCTTCGGTCTTCGTGGCCTGAACGCGGACTTTTTTGCCCTTGACGTCGTTGATGTTGTGGATCTCGAACTTTGCGTACATGTCGCGCAAGCCCCAGGTCATCAGCCCGAGGGAGAACGCTCCCGTCACCGTCTCGCGGATCATCTTCTTGTACGTGTCGTTGACGGCGGGGTCGAGAACCGACTTCACACACGTCTCTTCGTTCGGGTACAGGTATTCGAGGGAGAAAACGCCGGCTTGCGGCGAGATCGCTGCGGAGTTTGCGGTCGAGTTGATGCAAATGTCCATGTCGCCCGAGCGAACCTTCTGCGCCATCTCGGGCTCTTGTCCGAGCTGCGCGCCGGGGTATTGCTCGAGAATCAGCGTCCCGTTCGACAGGTCGCGCAACTTGCCGCCGAAGGTGTCGCCCGTGAAACCGTAGATCGTGTCGTGCGGCTGGTCGTATCCAAAGCTGAGTTTTCGGGTTTCCGCGGCGCGCACGAAGGCCGGGAAGCTGGTGATCGCCGTCGCCGCGGCAGCCGACGCTACGAACGCGCCGCGCGATACGTGGACCCGTTCCTTCATTGAAATCCCCTCTCGTGAGGAATCGAGGTTCTGGCCTCCACCTGTATGCGGGCCGCCCCATGCCTCCCTGTAAGCGGGCTGACGCCGCGGTCGGGGTCTGTATGCTAGGCTATGGCCATGACCCGCCCCGCAATCCTCGGCAGGCTCGGCGCCCTATTTACAGCACTGGCCGCATCGGTCTCGCCGTCCCCGGCCGCCGCCACCGACCCGGCGTGGAAACTCACCGAAGACGAGTGGCGTAAGCGCCTCTCGCCGGCAGTGTTCGAGATCATGCGGTTGCACGGGACCGAGCCGGCATTCTCGAGCCCGCTCGACCACGAAAAGCGCAAGGGAATCTACGACTGCGCCGCATGCGCGCTTCCGCTGTATTCCTCGAAGACGAAGTTCGAGAGCGGGACCGGGTGGCCGAGCTTCTACGAACCTCTACACGGTGCGGTCTCGACCTCGTCCGACTACTCGCTGCTCGAGCCGCGCACGGAGGTGCACTGCCACCGCTGCGGCGGGCACTTGGGTCACGTCTTCAACGACGGTCCGCCGCCGACCGGTCTGCGTTACTGCATGAACGGACTGGCGCTGGTCTTCAAGCCCGAAGCTTAGTGCTTTTTCTCGCCTTGCTTTGAGGCCGGCTGCCCTTTGGCGTGCTGGCGAGCTTGGGCCCGGGCGCGAGCGTTGGCAAGAACGATCGGTCTGAATTGACGAAAGGCCGGCGAGCGGATCCCGGCAAGCACGAACGGCCGGATCGTCCCGCGCGGCGTGCGCTGTAGCCGTAAGGTCGTCTTGGGCGCGACGGCATACGTCTGGCCGTCCTTGGCGGTGACGGTAACGTCGTTCTCTTTGCCGTCGATCACGGCGATCGAATCGTAGCGCTCCTGCGATTCGATCAATCCTTCGGTTCCGCGGACGGCAATCGTCGACGTCGGTGTGACGAACGTGTAGTTCGCTTGGCCGCCCGCGGGGTGCTTGATCGCAAAATGGAGCGAGCCGCCCTCGATTGCAATCGTCGAGCCGGGGCCGGCGGCGGCGCTCAGAAACTCTCCGGCACGGACGCGAGTCGATTCGCCGATTGAGACTACCGAAGAGTCGGGAAGCTTCAGCGCAGCCATCGATTGGACGAGCGTGATCGCGTACTGGTCGGCGGCGATCTGCTGGGTACCTACGACCTCGACCGCCGTCCCGTCGGCGGCAGCGCTGTACTCTACCGTCCCTTGCAGCCGTTGCAGCAGCATCGCCGTCTGGCCGGCGGGCGCGCCCCGCTGCAATGCGAGCATGTCGCCCGCGAGAACGGCGCACGCCAGCGCGCCGACGAGTCGCCGGAGGAACATGAGGTCCCCGCTTCGATTCTAGCTGAGGCGAAGCCTCATCGAACGGAGGGACCGGGAATGAAGCGTCTTATCGCCGCGCTGGGCGCGGCATTGCTCCTCGCGACCGCCGGGCCTGTTGCGTCCGTGCAAGCCGCGGACAAAGAGATCGTGATCGGCTCGATCTTGCCGCTCACCGGGACGTTCGCTCAAACCGGGGCGCTCCTCAAGGCCGGCCAAGAGCTCGCGCGCGATCTCATCAACGGCCACGTCTCGTACCCCGTAACGATGGCCGGTAGCGATGGCATTCCGAGCCTCGGACACGCCAAGATCAAACTGATCTTCGCCGATTCGCAAGGCCGGCCCGATCAAGCGGCGACCGTAGCCGAGCAACTGATCACGCAGGATCACGTCGTTGCAATTCTAGGCTCCTACACGAGCGCGACGACGCAGACGGCTTCGCTGCGCGCCGAGCAGTACAAGATCCCGTTCTTGAACCCGGACTCCTCGAACCCGCAGCTCACGGAGCGGGGCCTGCATTGGTTCTTCCGTATCTCGCCCCACGACGGAACGTTCACCGAAAACATGTTCCAATTCATGGCCGACCTCAAGAAGGCGAAGAATTGGAATCCCAAGCGCATTGCGCTCGTCCACGAGGACACGCTCTTCGGCAAAGGCTTCGGCGACGTCACCGAAGAGATCGCCAAGCGCGAAGGATATACGATCGCAACGCACGTCGCCTATCCCGCGAACACCAGCGAGGTGCAGTCCGAAGTCCAAAAGGTGAAGGCATCGAATCCCGACGTGATCTTCATCGCCTCGTACCTCTCGGATTCGCTACTCTACATGAAGACGTTCAAGCAGCAGGGCGTCGACATTCCGATCATCGCGCAGGACGCGGGCTTCGTCGACCCCGGCTTCATCGCGGGACTCGGCAAGGACGCGAACTACATGTTCACGCGCGACACCTATGCGCTGAACATCAAGCAGCGCAATCTGGGCGTCCCGCTCATCAACGAGCTGTACAAGCAGCGCAGCGGCGGGAAGAACCTCGACGGCAACGTCGCGCGCGACTTTACGGCTGTCACCGTGATCGCCGACGCGATCAACCGCGCGAAGTCGACCCAGCCCGAAGCAATCCGCGCGGCGCTGGCGGCGACGAACATCGACGGCAAGCGCACCGTGATGCCGTGGAAAGGGATCAAGTTCAACGACCACGGCCAAAACACCGAAGGCGCCGGGCTGATTCTTCAGATTCAAGACGGCCAATATCAAACCGTGTGGCCGGGCTTCGTCGCTTCGAAGCCGCCGATCTTCCCGATCCCGGCGTGGGATAAGCGTTAGCCCCGGTTGGAGTTAGGGCCGCTCCCCCAACTCCTCGTCAGCGGAGTCCTCGCCGGCTTCGTCTTCGCGCTGATCGCCATGGGCTTGACGCTCATCTTCGGTGTGATGGACGTCGTGAATTTCGCGCACGGCGAGTTTCTGATGATCGCGATGTACTTGACGCTCGGATTTTCGCTCGTCGGCCTGCAGCCGGTTCTCGCGCTGCCGTTCGTTGCGCTCGCGCTCTTCCTGTTCGGGGCCTTCGTCTATAGGATCTTCGTCCGGCGGTTGCTGGAAGGTCCCCCCGAAGCCTCGATCTTCGGGACGTTCGGGTTGCTCGTGCTCCTCCAGGGTCTCGCGCAGTTCTTTTTCACGAGTGACGTACGCTCGGTGAACAACGCTTGGTTCACCGGCGCCGTGCGGTTGGGGCCGATCCGAATCGGCGAGCCGGAGCTCGTCGCCGCGCTCGGTGCCCTCGTCGTTGCGATCGTGCTCTACGTGTTCATCGAATACACCGAGACCGGACGCGGGATGCGCGCGACGAGCGAGGATCGGATTGCGGCGACTTTGATGGGGATCGACGTCCAGCGCATGAACGCGCTGGCGTGGGGGATCGGCTCGGCGTGCGTCGGCGCGGCCGGCGCGCTCTTGATGCTGACGTATCAGGTCTATCCGAGGGTCGGCGCCGAGTTCGCCCTCACCGCCTTCGTCGTGGTTGCGCTCGGCGGGTTTGGGAGCATTCAGGGAGCGTTCGTCGGCGCGATCCTCGTCGGGCTCGTCGAGGTCCTCGGCGGCTTCTACATCTCGCCGGCCGTCAAGCTGATCCCGGTCTACCTCTTATATCTCATCGTCGTGCTGCTTCGCCCCCAAGGCCTACTGGGGCGAAGATGAGGTCCGGGCTCGTCATCCTGTTGGTCACCTGCGTCGCGGTCGCAGCGTTTGCGCTGATCGTGCAAAATCCGTTCTTGCTCGACCTCACGTTCGCGGCGTTGCTGTACGCGGTGCTGGGACAGGCCTGGAACTGGGTGAGCGGCTATGCCGGCCAAGTCAGCTTCGGCCACGCGCTCTTCTTCGGGTGCGGCGCGTACGGAGCGGCGCTCGCGAATTGGCACCATTTTTCGCCATGGCTCGGGATCGCGAGCGGGATCGTCGCGGCCGCGGCGATAGCGCTCGCCGTCGGGTTCCCGTGCTTCGCGCTGCGCGGTCACTATTTTTCGATCGCCACGATCGCCGTCGCGGCGATCGGCGAGATCTACGTCAAGAACGCAGATTGGCTCAACGGCGCGGTAGGAATTGAGTTCAAGCTCGCATCCGCGGGACTTGGAAGCTTGCAGTTCACGAGCAAGCTGCCGTGGGTCTTCCTCGCCCTCGCCGTCTTCGCGCTCGTTCAGCTCGCGACGATTGCGCTGGAGAACTCGAGAATGGGTTACTATCTGCGCGCGATCCGCGCCAACCAGGACGCGGCGGCCAGCGTCGGCGTCGACGCACGTGCGTGGGAGCTGCGGGCGTTGATTGCGAGCGCTGCCGCGACCGCGCTGGCCGGCTCCCTTTACGCGCAATACACGCTCGTCGTCGAGCCGGAGAGCATTTTGGCGTTGCCGATCTCGATCTCGATCGCACTCGTCGGCGTCGTGGGGGGCCTCGGACAGCTCTGGGGTCCGGCGCTCGGCGCGCTGACCTATGCATTCCTCGCCAAGTACGTTGCGGCACAGCTCGGCGGAAGCGGGCGCGGTCTCGACCTCGTGATCTACGGCGGGTTGATCTGCCTTATCGCTGCGCTCCGGCCGAGCGGGATCGCGGGATACGTTCGCGAGCTGTTTGCGCGCCGGAGGCTCGCCGGATGAGCGCGCTGCTCGACGTCGAGAACCTTCAGAAGCGCTTCGGCTCGCTGCGCGCCCTCGACGGATTCTCGCTAACGGCCGAGCGCGGCAAGCTGACCGGCTTGATCGGTCCGAACGGGGCCGGAAAAACGACGGCCTTCGCCTGCATCTCGGGCGCGACGAAACCGACGGCGGGCAAGATCGTCTTCGACGGCGGCGAGATCGAGGGTAAACCGTACCATCGTGTCGCCCGCCTTGGAATCGCGCGCACGTATCAGGTCGTGCAGACGTTCGCCGAGATGACGGTCCTCGAAGCGGTCACGGTCGGCGCGTTGATGCGCCATCCGCGTCTGAGCGACGCCCGCGCCAAAGCGGCCGACACGATCGAATTCGTCGGGCTGGGGCCGAAGCGCGACACCCTCGGCAAGAGCCTCACCATCGCCGATAAGAAACGTCTCGAAGTCGCTCGCGCGCTCGCCACCGAACCCGCGCTGCTCCTCTTAGACGAAGTAATGGCCGGGCTGACGCCCGCCGAGGCTCAAGCTGCGGTCGCGCTCCTGCGCGAGATTCTGGGGCGCGGCATCACCATCGTTATGGTGGAGCACGTCATGGAGGTTCTCATGCCGATCGCCGACCACATCGTCGTACTCTCGGCCGGAAAAACGATCTTCAGCGGAACGCCGCACGCGGCCGCAAACGATCCCGCGGTCCTCGAAGCGTATCTCGGTCCGCCGATTACCTAGCCTAAGCCGAGCGCGCGACGAGCTGTTCGCGTGGCCGGAGTTGCCACAGCGACGGCGCGGCGTGCGCTTCTTTGAGCCGGCGCATCTGCTCGAACGAAACCGTCAGCCCTCCCACGCCGGGCTCCTGACGATGCGCGATCCGCCACAGTGCGGGCGGGACGCCGTGCAGCCGCCGGAAGGCGCGTGAGAAGTAGGCGGGATCGTCGTAGCCGCTGCTCGCTCCGATCTCGGCGATCGGCAAATCGGTGTTCTCGATCAAATGCCGAGCCGTCGCCATTCGAATATCGGTCGCCCACTTTCCGAGGGAACGCCCGGTGTGCAGTCGGGCGAGATCGTTCAGATAATTCGGCGTGTAGCGGAATTCGGCGGCGAGCTCCTCGAGTGAGAACGCGTCTGCACGGCGTTCCCACATGAAGTCGAACACACGCCGCAGCGTCTCTTGCGCGTACGGAGCGTCACGCAGCCATACGAGGCTCATGAGCTCGCACTTCAGCGACTCGATCTCTTCGCGGCCCAGCGCGCCCTCTTCCGCGAGGCGGAGGATGCGGCACAGCCGTTCGTACCAGAGGGCACCGTCTTCGGCGGAAAGGTGCCGGAGGAGCGGGACCGTGAGCGACGCCGCTTCGACCGGTCCGTGATCGTGGATGCCGACGATGACGATTTCGTGCGTTCTCGTGAAGATGTCGCAGTCGAGCGGTCCGGCGGCCGCCCAGACCAGTGTCCGGGGCCGCACCCGTCCCTGCAGCGTCGGCGAGTCGAAGCATCCTTCGCCGGACGTAACGTAGGCGACGAAGGACCCTCCGGCGATGATCCCCGGCCCTTCCGACGCGTCGGAGTACGACCTGCTGCGCACGACGCCGTCGGCGAGCGCCCCTGGACGTCCCATGACGATGCGACGTTCCGCAAGCTCCATCACCCCCAGGGACACCGCCGGACTTCGCGCCGATGCAGCGGCGCCGAACATCAGTGAAAAGTCCAATCCGGCTCGCGGGGCATCCGTGGCTAGTCCTACTTAGCGCCGCCGCTCGCGCAGTACCATGCGGCCGTGGACGATCATCGCAGCACCGTCGAGTACGGCCTTCGACGCTGGATCCTGGTTTTGGGCGTAGTCTTTGCGCCGCTGATGGAGACGATCGACTCCTCGATCGTCAACGTCGCCCTGCCGACGCTCGAAGGCAACCTCGGCGCGACCCTCGATCAGATCACGTGGGTCGTTACAGGCTATCTCACCGCGAACGTGATCGTCATCCCGCTCACCCCTTGGCTGCAATCGCGGTTCGGGCGGCGTCAATACTTCACCGCAACCGTCATCGGTTTCACGCTCGCATCGATGTTGTGCGGCTTCTCGTCCTCGATCGTTCAGCTCGTTCTTTGCCGCATTCTGCAAGGGCTTTTCGGTGGAGGACTGATCGCGACGGCCCAGTCGGCCCTCCGTGACCTCTTCCCGATCGAACAGGTCGGCGTCGGCCAGGGTATTTTCGCAGTCGTCATCCTGATCGGGCCGATCGTGGCGCCGATGCTCGGCGGTTTTTTGATCGACAACGCCACATGGCAGATGATCTTCTTTATCAACCTCATCCCCGGAATCGTCTCGGCGGGGATCGTCGGGACGATGCTGCGCAATCCCGAAAAACCGCGATCTTCGCCGGTCGACGCGCTCGGTGTGGTCTTTCTGGCGGCGGCGCTCGGCGGCTTGCAATACATCCTCGACGAAGGCGAGCGGCACGATTGGCTCGCGGATCCGACGGTCGCGACGTCGGCGACGATTTCGGTTGTAGGGTTCGTCGCCTTCATCGTCTGGGAGTTGTGGGGAACGAAGCGCCCGATCGTCGATCTCCGGGTCTTGCGGTATCGAACGGTGGCCGTCGGCGTCCTGCTCGCGGGAGGAATCGCTGCGACGTTGTTCGGGACGATTCTCTTCTTACCGCAATACAGCCAAGGGATTCTCGGCTTCACGGCCTTCGACAGCGGCGAGCTGCTGTTTTTCCGCGCGATCACCGTGATGATGCTCGCGCCCGTCATCGCGGGACTCGTCGGCAGCGGCCGATTCGACGCGCGCTTCGTCATGGCGATCGGCTACGCGCTGACGGCGTGCGGTTCGATTTTGATCGCCGGGACGACGACCAGCGACACGTCGTTCGGGCATCTCGTGCCGGGGTTGCTCGTCGGCGGCGTCGGTACGGCAATGTTGTTCATCCCGCTGCTGATCACGGTGCAGAGCACGACCCGCCCGCAAGATGCGCCCAAGGCGGCCTCGTTCATCACGCTCGCTTTTCAGCTCGGGGGCTCGATCGGGAGCGCGCTTTTCGTGACGCTGCTCGACCGCCGCGCCGACTTCCACGCCGATATCCTGCGCGGAACGATCACGCTTGCGAGCCCGTTCGTTCGCGACACGACAGTTCACCTCAGCCCCGCCCAACTCGCCGGTATCGTGATGACGGAGGCGCAGTCGCTCGCATTCGGCGACGTCGCGTATACCGTCGCGGCGGTGGCAACGATTCTCATCCCCCTCGTGTTCCTGATGACGCGGCAACCGCGTACGATGAGCGGAGTATCGTTCGAATGATCTCGATCCCGACCTTAGATGCAGAGGCTAGCGAGGCCTTACGCACTTTTGACGAAGACGCGGCGATGGTGTGCGCCGCCGCAAGACGGCAATCGAAAGCGTCCGCCGGCGCATTGCACGGACTGGCGCGCGCCGCTTACCGCAAGGCGCTCGAGAACGCCGCCGGCCCGGGCGATCGCAGTTGGAGCGTTTTCATTCGCAGCGTCGCATCGCTCGTCGTCGAAGCGCGCGTAGAGCCGTCGAGGACGAGAGCACGCCGAGCGTACGCACGGCTCGTGCGCCTCGTTTTGGAGAACGCAGATCTTCTCACGAGCGACCGGGCAGCTGCCGGACCGATAAACGGTCAAGTGGAACGCCGCTAGAGTCCGGGGATTAGGCGCTGGTGCGTTCGCTTTCGGGGAGAGCGAGCAGCGCCTCGAAGACCGCGCCGAATGCCGCTACGGCGCGGCGAGCGTCGTTTTCGGAGACCGCATCGGTCTCCGCCTTCACCGAGATCCGGTGCGCGAAGCGATAATCGTCGAGCAAGCGCGCCTGATCGGCAGCGAGCAAAGCGTCCACACGGCCGAAGTCACCCGTGGGGTACCCTCGTTCGCGCATGATCGTCTGTACGAGACGATCGGATTCCCGAATGACGGCCTCCGGCTCGACGTCGAAGCGCTTTTGCAGCGCCTCCCATGCATCGAGATAGCGCAGTCGAGCCGATGCGGGCAGCGCTCCCACCGTCAACGGTTGTGCGCCCTCGGGTTCGGCCGCCTCGCGGCGTCCGCGCATACGGCGCAAAAGTGCGGCCAGCTTCACTCCATCGACCTCCCAGACGGACGGTACGCGGGCGGCATTAGGCGCTCCTAGCGTTCTCACCGGCGAAGGACAGCACGAGCCGCTCGTCCTAGGCCAAGCGCATGGCGCTCTTGGAGATCGAGGATCTTGCCGTTGGGTACGACGGCGTCCCCGCGCTCCAAGGCGTAAGCTTGCGAGCCGACCGCGGGGAGATCGTCGCTCTGGTCGGCTCGAACGGCGCGGGAAAGAGCTCGCTCTTGCGCGCGATCAGCGGCTTGCTCCGTCCCGAGCGCGGAGCGATTCGATTCGAGGCTGCCGATTTGGCGCGCGTCCCGCCCCACGAGATCGTCGCGCGCGGGATCGCGCACGTTCCCGAGGGACGCCGCGTTTTCGCGACCGCGACGGTTCGCGACAATTTGCTTCTCGGGGCATTCGTCCGCCGCGACGCCGGCGAACGGGAAGCGCGTATGGCCGCGGCGTTCCGGGCGTTTCCGCGTCTGGAGGAACGGCTCGCGCAACGCGCCAGCACCTTGAGCGGCGGCGAACAGCAAATGCTCGCTATCGCGCGCGGCACGATGAGCGCGCCTAAATTGCTGATGCTCGACGAGCCGAGCCTCGGGATCGCACCGAAGTTGATCCCCGCGATTTACGCGGGGATTCGATCGGTCGCCGCCGATGGGACGGGCGTGCTCCTCGTCGAACAGAACGTCCGCGACGCTTTGCAGATTTCGGACCGGGCGTACGTGTTGCAAACAGGGAAGATCGTAGCGCACGGTTCGGCGCGCGAGCTTCTCGAATCGGAGCTGATCAAGAAAGCGTTCTTGGGCTTGTGAGAAAGCACACCGAACGCCATCTCCGTCCGAAGATCGCGCTGCGCGACGTCGTCATCGGCCTCTCGGATGGTCTAACGGTTCCGTTCGCGCTCGCGGCCGGCGTCTCGGTCGCGATCGCTTCCTCGAAGGTCGTCCTCACTGCGGGTCTCGCGGAGATCGTTGCGGGCGCGATCTCGATGGGGCTCGGCGGCTATCTCGCGGCGCGGACCGACGTCGAAAGCTACATGAGCGAAGAGCGTCGCGAGTACCGCGAGGTCGAGCTCGTGCCGCACTTGGAGCGGGACGAAGTCCGCGACATCTTCAAGGCGTACGGCCTGGAAGGGCCGGATCTCGAACGCGTCGTCGACCACATCGTCGCCGACCCCGACCGCTGGGTCGATTTCATGATGAAGTTCGAGCTGGGCCTCAACCGTCCACAAGCCGGACAAGCACCGATCAGCGCGCTCACGATCGCACTCTCGTATGCAATCGGCGGTGCGATACCGCTCGTTCCGTATGCGTTCGTCCCCGACGTGCCCCGGGCACTCTCGATTTCGTGCGTCACTACCGTCGCGGCGCTGTTCGTCTTCGGCTATTTCAAAGCGCGCCTGACGCGCACGCCTCGCTGGCGCGGCGCGTTTCAGACGGCGGCGATCGGCGCTACCGCGGCGGCGGCCGCCTTCGGAATCGCGCGGCTCGTCACCGGCTGAGCGCGATTGCGACGATCGCGATTGCGAGCGTCGCGATGCAGATTTCGAAACAGGCGGGATACCCGATGCGATCGATCAGCCTGCCTCCGACGAAAGGTCCGAGCGCGCCGAGGACCGCGATCGGAATACCCTGGGCGGTAATGATCGCGCCGTACGCCCGCCGCCCGAACGCCTCGGCCACGATCGCGCCTCGCAGCGGGGCAAGCGCTCCATAGGCGGCGCCGAACGCGACCACGTACGCGATCACCACGACGAGATCGAACGCCGAGTTCAGCCACGCGATTCCAAGGGCTTCGAGAGCGAACGCGATCGCAATGAGCGTTCGCAAGCCGAGGCGCCGGCTTCCGATCGCAACGGCGAGGCGTCCCGGCAGATAGGAAACGCCGATCAAGCCAACGATCGACGCGACCAGCGTCGGCGCGTAACCCCGCGAGATGAGGTATGCGATGTGCTCGACGAGTACCGTCGTGCTGGCGAAGAAAGAAAGTGAGAACGCCAACGTGATCAGCCAGAACGTTCGCGTCCGCAGCGCTTCGCGGAGCGCGAGCCCGTCCGGCGGGAGCCGGACGTCTTCCGGACGCCGCCGCAGGACGAACGCGTGCAGCGGGAAGGTAACCGCAAGCTGAATCCCGCCGAGGACCGCGACGGCCCCGCGCCATCCGAGCGTTCCGACGAGCGCGCCGTTGAGCGGATAGAAAACCGGCGACGAAAAGGCACCCATGAAGGTCAATGCCGAGAACGCGTTCATGCGGCGGCTTTCGAACCAGTTGGCGACTACCGTGAACGAAACCGGATAATACAGCAGCGCGGTCCCGAGCCCGATCCCTAGTCCCCACACCAGGTAGAACTCCCAGAGCGTCCGGACATCTCCCAGCACGATCAGTGCCGCACCCATCACGAGCGAGCCGGCCGACATGAGGACGCGGGCGCCGAACCGGTCGACGGCGCGCCCAACGAAGGCGCCGAGCAGTCCCGCGATCAGGACCGTCGACGAGTACGCGCCGCCGATTGCGGCTTTATCCCATCCAAGCTCCCGGGAGATCGGTTCGACCAAGACGCCGAACAGGTACTGGCTCGTTCCGTACGAGACGATCGTCGTTACGCCGAGCGCGCCGACGATCGTCCAGCCGCGATAGGTCAGGTTCGCGCGATTTCCGGCTCGAGGACGCGTTCGATCGCCGCCTCGATCCGGTCGTATCCTTTGTCGCCGGCTTGAAAGTGACGGAGTCGATGGCTCTGATCGAAGACGTAGTACGCCGGTACGAAGTGGTTTTCGAACCGCTCGACGATCGCGTGGTCGTTGTCGATCGCGATCGACTGCACGAAACCCATCGGACCGAGCGCGTCTGCGATCGCCTTATCGACGTCAAGCTCTTCGGGAGAGCGCGGTTGATGGATCGCGACGAAGGCGACGCCGCATTGCGAGAACCGCTCGCGCCAAGCGGCGATATGCTTCGCAACGTCGTGACAGACGTAACACGACATCGACCAAAAGTGCACGACGATAGGTTTTCCGGCGTGCTCTTCGATCGAGAACTCGCCGTTGATCCAGCGCGTGGCGCCTGCGAGCGACGGGATGTGGCCGTTCATGCGGAGAGCCATGTTCTCGCCTTTCCCACCCGGCGGGGCGCCTGCTCAGTTTCGACAAA
>JAFAMS010000162.1 GCA_019233165.1 Vulcanimicrobiota bacterium
GTGACCGCGACCGGCTCGCTCGCGACGGTAAAGGTGTCCTGCGAGCAGCGCCCGCCCGGCTGGGCGCCCGCCGGGGCGAACGTGGAGGCAAGGCTGAGGGCGAGGACGGCCGCGGCCGCGGCGAAAGAGCGCATGATCGATGAACGCATTCGACGAGGGTCCCGTCGGCATCCGTCCGATGGTTCGCGCAGACGTCGACGCGCTCGCCGGCTGGGAGCGCCATAGCGACCCGCGCTACCGGATGTACGACGTCGGGCCGCTGGGCGCCGGCGAGGGGGATTCGCTCTGGCGCGCGCTGTCCGAACCGGCCGGGGTACGCGAGCCGTTCGTCGCCGAGATTGGCGGCCGGGTTGTCGCGCAGCTGGTCCTGCGTGACATACGCAAAGACGACCGCAGCGCGGAACTGGGGATCATGGTCGACCCGGCGCTCATCGGCCGGGGGCTCGGCAGGCGAATCCTCCGAGCCTTCGCCGGGTATCGTGCCGAAAACGGTTACAGGCGGCTTACGCTCGAGGTCGCGGCCGACAACGAACGGGCGATCCGGGCCTACCAAGCCGCAGGTTTCGTTACGCGCGGTGAACGCCGCGGGCCGGCCTATCCGGGAGCGACCACCGGCCGCATCCTTCGGATGGAAACGGACCTGGCCGCCCCACCGTTCACGGACTCCCACTCATGCCAACCCCCATCGACCTCATCGCCTTAGACCTCGACGGCACGCTGCTCGCGCCGGACGAAACGATCTCTTCGCGCAACCGCGCCGCGATCGCGGCCGCGCTGTCGGGCGGGATCCGGGTCGTCCTGGTTACCGGGCGCGGCGTCGACACGCCGATCCGCGTCTCGCGCGAGCTCGGGCTAAACCTGCCCGTCATTTGCTGCCACGGCGCGCTGACCAAGGACTTCGGGGCGAACCGGACCCTCGTGCACATCCCCGTCCCGCTGGTGCACGCCAAGCCGATGATCGAGTTCGCCGAGCGCGAGTCGCTGCCGCTTGCCGTCTATGTCGAAGAGTTCTTCTACCGGCTCGAAGGGTCGGAGATGTATATGGAAGACATGCGCGGCCCGGCATGGCGCGAAGTCGCCTCGTTCCGCGAGATCCTCAGCGAGCCACCGACGTTCATCCGGTTTCTCGGACAGCGCTCCGTCGAGCGGATGCAGCGAGAGTTCGGCGATCTTCCGCTGGCCTTCCGCTACGAAACGTGGGGCGACTTCGTCGAGTGCGCGATCCTCAATCGCGAAGCGTCCAAGCGCAACGCGCTCGCGCAGCTCTGCGCCGACTTTCAGATTCCCGCCGATCGGGTGCTGGCGATCGGCGACTCGCGCAACGACGTGCCGATGCTCCGCTGGGCCGGGGTCGGCGTCGCGATGGGCAACGCGCTTCCCGAAGTGCGTGAGATGGTGCGGCACGTGACCGCCGCCAACGACCGCGACGGCGTTGCGCTGGCGATCGAGCGATTCGCGCTGCCGACGGCGAAGAAGTCGGCGTGATGCAACCGGCTCCCCCGAGCCCCGAGTACGAAGCCGAGCTGCGCGACGTCCTCACCCGCGGCGACTGGGAAGGCCTGCGCGAGTTCACCCGCAAGCACAACCAGATTCCCGACGACGTCTATGCGAAAGACCGGCACTTCTGGGAAGTGCTCATGCACAAGCTGACCTGCAACCGCATCGACCTCCTCGGACTCCACGACGCTTCGCGCGCGTGGCTCAAGGAACGTGGCTACACAACCGATCTCGGCGGTTTCTAAGATCACGATCCGGGTTCTGGCGTTCGCGCGGTTGCGCGAGCTGCTGGGTTTCGGCAGCCGTGACGTCGAGCTCGCCGAAGGTGCGACGCTCGACGCGCTGTGGAAGCAGCTCGCGAGCGGCAACGGTGAGATCGAGGGACTGCGCGCGACGACGCGCTTTGCGCGCAACGGCGAGCTCGTCGCGGGGGAAACCGTCCTGCGCACTGGCGACGAAGTCGCGCTGATGCCGCCGGTCGGCGGGGGCTAGAATGGTCGCGTTGTCTTCGGCGCCGCTTGACGTGGCGGCGCTGGTGCGCGACGTGCAGACCAAAGAGCACGGCGCGGTCGTGACGTTCCTCGGGACGACGCGCGAAACGTCGCCCGACGACCCGCGTCCGGTCGCCGCGCTCGAATACGAAGCCTACGACTCGATGGCGATCCCCGAGATGGAGAAGATCGCGAGCGAAGCGCGCGAGCAGTTCGGTCCGCTCGCGATCGCGATCGTGCACCGTACCGGGCGCGTCGCGCTCGGGGAGCCGTCGGTCGCGGTCGTCGTCGCGGCGCCGCATCGCGCGCGCGCCTTCGACGCCTGCCGCTATGCGATCGACGCCCTCAAGGCCCGCGTGGCCGTGTGGAAACAAGAGGTCTACGCCGATGGCGAGACCGCGTGGGTGGCGAACACGCCGCCGTGAACGTCGAGCTGCATCGCACGCGCGCGGGGGCAAACACCGTCGCGGTGCTCGAGTACACCGCGCGGCGCCCGCGGAGCGTCACGATCGTCGCCGCGCACGGCTACTCGTCCTCGAAGCAGAACCTCGACGGTTTGTGCTCGTTTTTGGCCAGCCACGGCTTTGCCGTGTTCTCGCTCGACTTCCCCGGACACAAGCTCGGTGCGAGCGGCGGTGCGCTCCTGCGCATCGAGGACGCGTTCGAGGCGATGGACTCGGCGGTGCGCTTCGCGCGCGAGCGGCTCGACCAGCCGGTCTACGTTCTCGGCCACAGCATGGGCGCGATGACCGCGCTCTGCGTCGCCGCACGCGACCGCTCGCTGAGCGGTGCGGTCGCGATCGCAACGGGTGCGGGACGGCCGTCGG
>JAFAMS010000080.1 GCA_019233165.1 Vulcanimicrobiota bacterium
GCGAAGATCGAGATCGCGCCGAGGACGAGCGGGAAGGTGACGGCGGACGGGAGCGTCTTCCCGAGCACGAGGTGCCCGAGGAGCATCGCCGCGGTCGTCGTGACGACGTACGTCTCGAAGAGATCGGCGGCCATCCCGGCGCAGTCGCCCACGTTGTCGCCGACGTTGTCGGCGATCACCGCAGGATTGCGCGGATCGTCTTCGGGGATTCCGGCTTCGACTTTACCGACCAGGTCTGCGCCGACGTCGGCGGCTTTGGTGAAGATCCCGCCGCCGAGTCGCGCGAAGACCGAGATCAGAGAACATCCGAAGGCAAGCCCGATGAGAGCCGCGAGCGAATCGGCGACTTGATTCGGACTCCCCGCATTGACGTTCAGCATGATCTGGTAGTAGCCGCTGACCGCGAGCAGACCCAAGCCGACGACGAGCAAACCGGTGATCGCACCGCCGCGGAACGCAATCTGGAGCGCGGGTGCGAGACCGCCGCGCGCCGCTTCCGCCGTGCGCAAGTTCGCGCGGACGGAGACGAGCATCCCGATGAAGCCGGCGGCGCCCGAGAGCGTCGCGCCGATCAGAAATCCGACCGCGGCTTCCCACCCTAGCGGCGACGGCAAGATCGCGATGACGACCGCCAAGGCCGCCGCGACGATCGCGACCGTCGAGTATTGCCGGCGTAAGAACGCCATCGCGCCTTCCTGAATCGCGCGGGCAATCTCGATCATCCGCGCATTCCCCTCGGGCTGGCGCAAGACCCAAGCGATCAAGATTACGCCGTAGACGATGGCGAGCACCCCGGCGACGATCCCGAGCAAAATCGCAAGCGATGAATCCACTCTACCCCAACTCCGCTGACGGCTAGACGCGCGAAAACGCCCGCGAACCCCGCGAGCGACCTGCCCCGCTTGTCCCCTTCAGAACGGGAGTCCTTCGCAACGCAGGCATTGAAAGGCGCTCCTGCGATGGAGTCGGTGGAGTTCGTGGTCGTAGGGTGCGGTCCGGCCGGCGGGATCGCCGCACGCGAAGCGGCGCGCGACGGGGTTGAGACGCTCGTCCTCGAGCGCGACCCGGTCGTGGGCTCCAAGCGCGTCTGCGCCGCCGGTTTGCGGCCCGGCTTTTGCGAGCAGTTCGAGGTTCCGCGCACGATCGTGCACTGCGACCCGCCGACGATCGCGCTTCATTCGCCGACCGAACGTCGCTACGATTTCCGCGTCGGACCGGCCCATACGACGACGCGGGAGGAGCTCGATGGGACGATTGCGCGCCTCGCGCGCGAAGCCGGCGCGCAGATCCGCACGTCGGCGATGTTCCGTTCGCTCGCGCGCGACGGCGACCGAACGATCGTCGAATACGCGGACGTGCGTGAAGGGACGCGCCGCCGGGTAGCCGCACGCGCGGTGTTCTTCGCCGCCGGCGCGACCGCACGGCTCGACGAGACGCCCTTCGCCTACGAGAGCTGGGACGCGGGTCTGATCACGTGCCTGCAGTACAGGGTCTATCTCGAACGGCCGGCGCTGCCGCAAGCGTATCAGACGCTCGAGATGCACTACTATCGTTCGCGCAAGGAACGTCCGGTGATCGGATGGATGTTTCCGAAGCGCGACCATCTCTCGATCGGCCTTGGGATTCAGTCGAAACTTCCGGGGCCCGAACTGCGCGCGGAGCTCGATGCCTTCGTTTCGCAGGTGCTGCACCGCCTCGCACCTGGGATTTCGTACAGCGTCCGCAACGAAGGAAACTTGCTGTACGGCGGAGCGCCGCGCCCCCGGATCGTCGCCTACGACGGCACCGTCATGCTCGGCGGTACCGCGGCGGGGCTCGTCGACGCGACGACCGGGGAAGGGATTCACGAAGCGGCAATGAGCGGACGGTTCGCTGCGGCCGCGGTGAGCGCGGCAAAAAAGTCGACGCGGCATGCCCCGGGGACCGCGTACGAGCGCGCGACGAGGCAGGCGTTTTACGGCCGCTTGCACCACCGCCACAAGCTGATGACGTTCTTGGAGAGGAAAGCGCCGCGGTTCGACGTCCTCTTCACGCAGCTCGCCCGAACGCCGCGGTTCGCCGAGCTCCTGCAGCACGATCGTAACGATTTCACGCCGCTGCAATGGCTCTATCTCTACGCCCAAGCCGCGAAATTTTCGTTGCGGGCGCTGCGCGTTTAGATCTTGGCGCGTTTTCTCATCGAGCGCGCCGTTCGTCTCCTGGCCGTCCTGGTGGCGATCACGGTTCTGAGCTTTCTCTTCCTCCACCTCATCCCCGGCGATCCCGCGACGATTCGTTTGGGTGAGCATGCGACGCCGGAACAAGTCCAGAGCCTTCGCGCCGCGCTCGGGCTGGACAAACCCTGGTATTTGCAGCTTTGGATCTACTTGGTGAACGTCGCGCACGGCGATCTCGGCCGCTCGATCGCCGACCAGGAGACGGTCGCGCACAAGCTCGCGCAATACTTTCCGGCGACGGTGGAGCTCGCATTCGGCGCGATGCTCTTCGCGATCGCGGTCGGCGTACCGGCCGGAATCGCCGCAGCGTTGCGTTTTCGCAGCGTCTTCGATGCGCTGACGATGATTGCGGTATTACTGGGTGTCTCGATCCCGGTTTTCTGGCTGGGCTGGATGCTCGTCTATCTCCTCGCCGTGCTCCCGACGAACGTCGGCCTCAACCTCTTTCCGATCTCGGGCAGACTCGGCTCGCAATACTTCATCCCGCCGGTGACGCACTTGGTCGTGATCGACGCGCTCCTCGCGGGTAACGTCCCGGCGGCGCTCGACGCGCTCTGGCATTTGGTCCTTCCGGCAGTGACGCTGGGGACGATCCCGCTCGCCATCGTCGCGAAGATCACGCGCAGCGGGATGCTCGAGGTCTTACAAAGCGATTACGTTCGGACGGCGCGCGCAAAAGGGCTCTCGGGCGCGGCGGTCGTTCTCAAACACGCCTTGCGCAACGCGCTCATTCCGATCATCACCATCGTCGGGTTGCAGACCGGTCTGCTCTTGGGCGGCGCCGTTCTGACCGAGTCGATCTTCGCATGGCCCGGCGTCGGCCGTCTCGCGTTCGAGGCGATTTCGAACCGCGACATGCCGGTGATCAACGGCTGCATTCTGCTCTTCGCGACCGTGTTCGTGACGGTGAACGCCGTCGTCGACGTCCTCTATGCGGCGGCGAATCCGCGCATCCGGTACGGTCCCTGACGCTCGCCTCGGTAGGCAGGTTTACGGGGGGCGGACAGCCGTGAGCCCGCTTGCACGAGGGCCCTCGGGAGGGGAGCCGACCCTTGCAACCGGGAACGGGGTGCAAACACCAGCGAAGGGTTTTCGCGTTTGAGTGCTGACCGAAATCCGCAGCGGTATGTGATCGGCGGAGTTGACTATTCCAGAGAAGAGCTCGTAACCAAGTATCTTCATCTGGTTCGTTACGTCGCGGGTCGTATCTCGATCAACTTGCCTCCCAACGTCGAGATCAACGACCTGATCAACGACGGGATTCTCGGGTTGATCGACGCCATCGAGAAATACGATGACGAGCGCGGCGTAAAATTCGAGACCTATGCGATCACGCGCATCAACGGCGCGATCCTCGATGCGTTGCGCGCACTCGACTGGGTTCCGCGAGCGGTCCGGCAACGGGCGCGCGAGATCGAGCGCGTCTATCAGGAGCTCGAAGCCGAATACGGCCGCGCGGCGACCGAAGACGAGGTTGCGGCACGACTGGGGATGACGCTCAAGGAGTTCGACCAGACGCTGCAACGGATCCGAGGTACGACGATCCTCTCGCTCGAGGAGTTTCTTCCGAACGAAAAGGGCTACGAGATTCCGCTCGTCGACACGCTCAAAGATCCGACCGACGAGATCAGCCGCGCGATCGAATCTCGCGAGGTCCGCGAGGCGCTCGTCGCGGCGGTCGACTCGCTCCCGCAACAAGAGCGGACCGTCATCTCCCTGTACTACTTCGAAGGTCTGACGCTCAAGGAAATCAAGGGGGTGCTCGGCGTCTCGGAATCCCGGGTCTCGCAGATCCATGCCCAAGCCGTTATCCATCTGCGGACCAAGCTCAAGCAGCTTCAGGCCGACCTCGGCTTCCGCGAGGGCGACCCGAACGTAAAGCAAAAGTACGTCCGCAAGGACCCTCCTCAGATGCCCGCTTGACGAAGACGATACGGTAGTAAAGAGGTTTCCTTAGATAGTGGCTATTCGTCCGGTCGATCTCCAGGCAGCGATCCTCCAGGCGCCGCAGACCGCAGCGGTGCAGCGCCAGGCTGAGGTCGCGCCCCAGATCGCTCAGACCGCCGCCGCCGCGCAGTTCGCCGCCGAGGTCACCGAGCGCAACGAGATGGTGCACGAGACCGAACATCTGCGCGGGAACCGGGTCGAAGAACGCAAGGAACCCGACAACCAACAGGAGCGTGGGAAAAAGCGCCGCCCGCATCAACCGGGCGAGCCGTTCGAGTCGATTGAGGAGAGCGTGCTGGGCGCCGTCCCGACCGACGGCGAGCACCTAATCGACTTCACCGCCTAACATGTCCGGGTCCGGAGTCGGTCCTCTCGGCGGTGCCGTCGGTGCCGCGATCGAGGCGGCGGTCAACGCCGAGCTCGCCGCTCTTGCCGCCGATGCGCAAGCTCTGAGCGCACTGTTGCAGCAGGGAGACGTCGTCTCCGGGACGGTTCTTCCGTTTAATGGATTGACCGACGCGATCGAGATCTTCGGACTACGCGTCGCGGCGTCGCTCCCGCCGAACGTTCTCCCCGGCGATACCTTGCAGCTCGAAGTGCAAGGATTCGACGGCAGCAAGATTTTGGTGAAAGTCCTCTCGGACACGCCGCCGTCGCCGGGTTCCGCGGCGCCTCCCACCGCCCAGCCGGTCCCGGCATCGCCGCCAGAAGCTCCGTCCGCCGGCGATTCGTTGCAATTGACGCCGACGCCGATTCCGGTAATCGTCGACGAAGGGTCGCTTCCGCAGCCGCCTTCCGAGCAGGCAACGGCCCCGTCTGCGAGCGCCGCGGGTTCTGCCGACGGCGAGACGACGGTCGCGGCGCCGGAGGTGCCGCCGCAGGCGGCCGCGCGACCGTCGCCGGTTCCGACGACGCTCCCGGGAACACCGCAGGTGCGTCCCGTGCCGACGCAGCCGGAGACGCTCAGCGTAGAGGCGCGACTCGCATTGGCCCGCGCCGCAGCGGCGCCCCCGTCACCGCGAGTGGCGGCGACGCCTACGCAAACGCAAACGGCGGGCCGCACGCAGGCGACGGCGACGCCGAACGCGCCGCGCGCGACCGCAGCGCCGCCGCCGCGCGCTCCGATTCCCGGGCGGATCCCTGCGGCGCCGCAGCCGCCGCCCGCAACGACGGCGCGCCGGACCGGTCCGCCGCAACCGCCGGCGACGACGCGCGGCGCGTACGTGCCGATCGTACCCCGCGCGACGCCGGAGCGTCCGCCGCCTCCGCCGATCCCGGGCGCCCCCGCCGCCGCGCGACCGCAAGCGACGGTCGTGCAATCAATCGTGCGCCCCCAACCGCTCGCGCCGAGCACGTTGCTCGCCGACCCGACGGCGCTGCTGCGCACGCTGCGAATCCCCGTAACGCCGACGGCGCTGACGTTCGCAAAGCTCGTGACGCAGCAGCCGGAGCAGGTCGCGACCGCACTTCGCGCGCTCGAGCAATCGCTGCCGAGCTCCGACGACGCGCGGATCCAAACCTTACGAACGCTCGCGACGTTCGTGGGCGAGCTGAATCCGCAGTCGCCGACGTTCACGACGCAAGTCGCGTCGTATCTCTCGCACGTCGTCGAAGGCCCGGAGCCGAAGCTTCTCTCCCTCGTGGCATCGCGTCAGGCGCCCGTCGCGCAAGCCGAATCGCTGCCCGCAGACGCGCCGCCCGGCGCTGCGGGCGCGGCTTCGTCGAGCGCTGCGGAAAGCGAAGCAACGGCGCCGGCAACAACGCCCTCAGCTCCGCCGGCACAAGCGGGGCCGCAGCCCGCGATTTCCGACCCGACCGCGCTCGCCGCGCGCGAAGTCGAACGCACGGCGACCGCCGGCTACGATCTCAAAACGCAGCTCCTCGACATCCTCGCGACGCCTGCCGGCGCCCACACCGTGGTAGGCGACGCGGGCGCCGCAACCGCGCAAAATGCGCTGACGGCGCTGGTCACCTCGCAGCTCTCGACCCTCGCCGCGCAGCAGGCTCAACCCGGCGTCTATCAATTCACGGTGCCGATCGTCGTCGATCAACGGCTCTACCCGGCGCAGATTCAGGTCGAGCGCGAAAAACCCGAAGGCGCGCAGGCGTTGACCGCCGACGACTTCCACATCGCGTTCATTCTCGAAACGCCGAATCTCGGCGTGGTGGCGATCGACATGCACGCCGTCGGACGCTCTGTCAGCGTCGCGGTGAAGACGGAGCGCGAAGTCGTCGCGGCGAGCTTTAAAACGGCGCTGGCACAACTGAGCGAGCGGCTCGAAACGATGAAGTACGACGTGAAGTCCGTCGATGCGGAGGTCGCGCCACGGCGGGTCGCCTCGACTGCCGCCGCCGATGTCGCCGCTGCCGCTGAGCCCGCGCAAGAATCGACGCAGGACGAGGGGCCGCTGAGCGCGGTCGATCGCAAAGCATGAATCGCGATCGCTTCTTCGACATGCGCAAGCCGCGCGAAACGCGGCACGCCGCGGCGGCGCTTTCGTACGATCCCGTCAAGCCGGTGCCGCCCGAAGTCATCGCCGTAGGGCGCGGAACGACCGCCGACGAGATCATCGCGATCGCGAAAAAACACGGGATTCCGACGCATACCGATCGCGGACTCGTCGAAGCGCTCTCGCGCCTCGATATCGGCACCGTGATCCCGCGCGAGCTCTACGTCGTCGTCGCCGAAGTCCTCGCGTGGGTCTATCGCCTCGACGCCGAGCACGCCGCAGCCAACGAACCTAAGAACGTAACGCCGGGAACGCAAGCCAGAGCATAGCGCACCGTCCTTGAGTGGCGCGGCTGGCCGGCTCGCGGCGGAGGCCGCGAGCGGAGCGAGCGCAATCGCCGCAAAGGCACGATGTTGTTGCGGCCCCACCTCGGGGAATCGTGCGTTAGCGATCCGGGAGAAAGGGCCGCGCAGACGGGGGCCCCGACGCGCAAAGCGCGTTGGGGGGCGCGCAGGGCTAGGCCCGGAGCGCCTTTGGATCGAACAGGAGTTCGATTACCTTAAGGGGAACGATTCTGCCCGTGAGCTGGTTGGGGCGGCTTAAGGATGCGCTCAAGCGGACTCGGGACTCGCTCGCGGGTGTCGAGCAGCTGGCGATTGCGCGGCGGCCTTTGGATCGGGCGTTTTGGGATGATTTCGAGGAGATTTTGATCTCCGCGGATTTTGGCGTGCCTACTTCCGAGAAGATTCTCGACGGGCTCAAGGACGTCGCGCATAAGGAGCTTTGGTCTACTTCGGACCTCGTCGTCAATCGGTTCAAGCGCGACGTTGCGAATTTTATGACCGTTGGTGACGGCGCGCTCCGGCTCGAGGGGAAGCCTTCCGTCATTCTCGTCGTGGGCGTGAACGGCAGTGGCAAGACTACGACGATTGGGAAGCTGGCTGCGTTTTTGCGGGAGCGGCGCTTGCGCGTGTTGCTTGTCGCCGCCGATACGTTTCGGGCCGCTGCCGCCGATCAGCTCGAAATTTGGGCTCGCCGGACCGGTGCCGAGATCGTGCGCGGGACCGAGGGGGCCGACCCGAGCTCCGTCGTCTTCGATGGGATTACGGCCGCGAAGGCGCGCGGGGCCGACGTGGTGATCGTCGATACGGCGGGGCGGTTGCAGACGAAAGTTAATTTGATGGAAGAGCTCAAGAAGATGCGGCGCGTCATCGAGCGCGAGCTCCCCGGGCAGCCCGCGGAGACGTTGCTCGTCCTCGACGGAACGACCGGGCAGAACGCGATCTCGCAAGCGAAGCTGTTTCACGAAGCCACCGCGCTGACGGGCGTCGTCGTCACCAAGCTCGACTCTACCGCCAAGGGCGGAACGATCGTGGCGATCGTCGATGCGCTCGAGGTGCCGATCAAGTTCATCGGGCTCGGCGAGAGCGCCGACGCCCTGCGCCCGTTCGATCCGCCGGCGTTCGTCGACGCACTTTTCGAAACGGCGCCGGCCTAAGTGTCGCTCAGGTGGCACTCTGGCGTGCGATTCTGCGAGCGTACCCCCTAGACGTTTTCACTTTTCGTGGGATAGAGACGAGTCCGACACCCTAAGGAGCAGCATGCCGCAAGACGAACGTACCGCCGCCCTCAATAACGCGCTCGCGCAAATCGAGCGTCAATTCGGTAAGGGCTCGATCATGAAAATGGGCGAGATCAGCGAGAGGATGTCTTTTGAGACGATCTCGACAGGCTCGATCGCCCTCGATCTTGCGCTCGGCGTCGGCGGTTTGCCGCGCGGTCGCGTCGTCGAGATCTACGGACCTGAGTCGAGCGGCAAGACGACGCTGGCGCTGCACGTCATCGCCGAAGCCCAGCGCGGGGGCGGAACCGCGGCGTTCGTCGACGTCGAGCACGCGCTCGATCCGAGCTATGCCAAAGCGCTGGGCGTCGATCTCGATAACCTCCTCGTCTCTCAGCCCGACACCGGCGAACAGGCGCTCGATATCGCCGAGATGCTCGTCCGCTCGAACGCGGTCGACGTCGTCGTCGTCGACTCGGTAGCCGCGCTCGTGACGAAGGCCGAGCTCGAAGGCGACATGGGCGACACGCACGTCGGCCTCCAGGCGCGGTTGATGTCTCAGGCCTTGCGCAAGTTGACGTCGGCGATCTCGCGCAGCAAGTGCGTGATGATCTTCATCAACCAGCTTCGCGAGAAGGTCGGGGTCATGTTCGGGAGTCCGGAGACGACGTCGGGCGGGCGGGCGCTCAAGTTCTACGCGTCGGTTCGTTTGGACGTGCGCAAGCTCGAGCAGATCAAGGTCGGGCAGGACGTCGTCGGCTCGCGCACCCGCGTCAAGGTCGTCAAGAACAAAGTCGCGCCGCCGTTCCGTCAAGCGGAGTTCGACATCACCTACGGACATGGAATCTCGAAGATGGGCTCGATCATCGATGTCGCCCTCGAGCGGAACATCGTAGGAAAGAGCGGCTCGTGGTATACCTACGGCGATCAGCGAATCGGTCAAGGCCGCGAAAACGCCAAGGCGTTCTTGGAAGAACATACCGACGTTGCCGACGAGATCGCCGGCCGCATTCGGGAGGCGTTGAAAGCCGCCGGCTCGAGCAACGGCGCCGCCGTCGCATCCGCGGCATCGTCGGCATCCGACGGCAACGAGTAGCGCCCGCGTCGCTGCCCTGCGCGCGCTCGCGCAGCGCCGGCTGACCGAGGCACAGCTCTGGGCTCGTCTCGAACGCAAGGGCTACGAACCCCAAGCGATCGGCGAGGCAGTCGAACGCTGCAAGCGCGAGGGGTATCTCGATGACAGGCTTTACGCTGAGCTTTACGTCGTCGGTGCGCGCAAAGCGGTCGGCGACGCGAGGATCGTTGCCGCACTCGTCGCCAAGGGGATCGATCGCGAGATCGCCCAGCGCTGCGTCGCGAACGCGCCTGCGAGTGAAAGCGAGCGCTGCACGGCGGCGCTCGACGCGTTGGAGCGACGAAGGCCTTCGCTCGAGTATCCTTCGGCTGCGCGCGCCCTAGAGCGTCTCGGATTCCCCGGATCCTTGATTTACGCAACGCTGCGCGCTCGTCTGCAGCAATAGCCTCGGGGCACTGTCCCCGTCGTGGGCGCGTTCCGGATCCTGATTGCCGACGACGAAGAGCCGGTCCGGCAGCTTCTCGATCATCATCTGACCCGTGAAGGATTTCGCTGCATCCAGGCTTCGGACGGAATCGGAGCTCTCGGGCTCGCCCGCCACCGCGTCGACCTGGCGATCCTCGACATCGGACTTCCGCGGCTCGACG
>JAFAMS010000221.1 GCA_019233165.1 Vulcanimicrobiota bacterium
CATCACCTGCTGGCCGCCCGGCGTTCCGCGCAGATAGCCGTCGTACGCGTCCTCGATCCCGTCCTTGCCGACGACGTCGTTCGGCGTGTAACCGCGAGCTTTGAGCTCGGTGTACTCGCTCTCGGAGATCTGCCCGACGTAGCCGAAGACGTGCGCGCCTAAGCGGCCGTACGGATAATTCCGCACCGGCTGTTCTTCCAGGTCGACGCCGGGAAGATCGGGCTGCAGCTCCGCGAGCCGCGCCATTTGCGAGTGCCGCAGATCGCTCGCGAGAATCACGGGTCCGTACGGTTCGTACGTCTGAACCTGGGCGAAGTTCTCGTAGTTCACATTGCGATGGTGCAGCAGGCGGTGGCGTAGATTTTCGGCCGGTATCTGAAGCGTCGACGCGAGCGCCGATATCGTCGCGTCGATGTCTTTCACTTCGGAAGGGATCAGCGCGACGGTGAACGAGGGACGGCTGCGCACCAAGACGTCGCCGTTGCGATCCAAGATCAATCCGCGTGGTGCCGCGACCGGGATCAGCCGAACCTGATTCGCGCGCGCCGCCGCCGCGTAGACCTTGCCGTCGATCAACTGCACGTACACGAGCCGCGCGGCGATCCCGGCAATCGCAAACGCAAGGACGATCAAGAACCCGCTCATACGCGCAAGCGAGCGGTTCACGACTTGAAGCGCCATCTCGCCCACGCGACCGCGAGCGCCGCTAGGCCCGTGTAGAGTGCTGACGCTACCGCTAGCTTGACGTAGTGCGCGCCTAGTCCGACCGGAAAACCTTGGAGCGAGATTGCCGACCAGTACAGCGCCTCGCGCACCAGTGCCGCAACGACGACGATCGAAACGAAGATCGAGAGCGAATCGGTGAAAAGAATCCGGCTCGCGAGGGCGATCGCGAGCGCGTCGATCGTGGTAGCCACGGTCCAGGCTGCGCCGGTGTTTCCGGCGAGCGCGTCCTCTAGGACGCCGCCGGCGATCCCGAAAAGGATCGCAGCCGGCACGCCGGCTCGCACCGCATACGTCGCGACGACGAGGAAGATCAGACTCGGGACGGCGCCGCGGATCGCAACGAAATGCAGGACCGTCGCTTGCAGGAAGCCGGCGAGCAGCAGCCACGCCAGCGCTTTGCGCCAATCGGCCGGCACCGTGACGCCGCCGAGCGCCGCGCTACTTCGGTAGGACCACAACATGATCGAGCCGACCGAATGCGACCGCCGGCTCGACGATCGCTTGCTGATCGAGCGCGCCGGCCGGCAGCGGCGTGAGCGCTGCGACGTGCCCTACGAGCAAGCCGGCGTGAAACGAGCGACCTTCGCCGGTGACGATTGCGTCGCCGACTTGCAAGCGGGCATCCTGTGAGACGTAGTGCATGTTGATCCGCGTCAGCGTACCGGTTGCGATCCCCCACCACCGGCCGCGTTGGACGATCGCCGGCAAATTGCTCGTGTAGTCGGTGATCAACAGCACCTTGCTGGAGAGCGGCGAGGTCTCGACGACGCGGCCGACAACGCCTTCGTCGTTGACGACGCCGTCGTCGCGCGAAACGCCGGCGTTCGAGCCCTTGTCGATCGTGACGATTTGCTGCTTGTTCTCCGGATCGAAGGCGATCACCAGCGCGGCGATCCCCGCCGGATAGACTGCCTTTGCATGTTCGAGCGCGAGCTGCGAAGGCAAGCGCGAGAGCGTCTCGCGCAGCTGCGCGTCGTCCGACCGCATGCGGGCGTTCTCGTCTCGTAGCCGGGCATTCTCGGCTTCCAGATTCGGGAGGCGCAGCGCGTAGTCCAGTCCGGTTCGTGCCGTGCCGGCCGAAGCGCCGACCGCAAACTCGAGGTACGCGTACAAGGACGTAAGGCTCGCGGTGAGCGGGCTTGTCCTACCTTGGCGGGCGTACTCGAGTTGGATGAGAGCGACGAGCGCGGCGACGATGATCGCGCCGATTACGGCGAATAGCTTTCTCTCATCCCGATACGTAAAGATTGATACCACCTCGTCAAACGATCCGCGGATGGACCGAGACGTTCCATGAGCGTCGGAGAACCGAGGACTTCCGCCGCGCCGCGCGCGACGCATTCGAGGGGATCGGGCGCGACGGTCGTCGGCACGTTGGTGCGCAGGCTGAGCTCGCCGGCGAGCCCGGTGATTTGCGCTCCTCCGCCCGTCAGCGTGATACCGGACTCGAGCAGATCGGAAGCCAAATCCGGCGGCGTCTGCTCGAGGACGGACCACACCGCACGCGTGATGCGGTCGATTCCTTCCGCCATCGCTTCGCCGACGAGCTCTTCGCTCACTTCGCGCGCGCGCGGGGCCGAATGAACTAGGTCGAAACCGCTGATGCGAATCGGGGCACGGCCGGCCGGGCGTCCCGCGTAGCCCAACTTGATCTTCAGAGCTTCGGCGGTCAGAGGTCCGACGACGAAGCGTTGAGCGCGCAGCCTCCCGGCGATCGCTGTGTCGAGATAATCGCCGCCGACTTTGATCGAATGCATCCCGACGACGCCTGAAAGCGCCAGGACGGCGACCTCGGTCGTCCCGCCGCCGATGTCGACGACCATCTTTCCGCAGGTCGTCGTGACGTCGAGGCCTGCTCCCAGTGCGGCAGCGACCGCCTGGGGGAGAAACGTCGTCGCGCGGCCCCCGGCTGCGCGCACCGCTTCCTCGACGGCCTTGCACTCGATGTCGGTCGCGCAGCCCGGAACGCACGCGACGACTTTCGGCGCGACGCGCGCCCGCGAGGCGAGAGCGCGGTCGACGAGCGTCTTGATGAGCACGTGCGCCGCGGCGAAGTCTGAGATCGTCCCCCCATGCAAGGGCCGGACGACCCGGATGCGGCCCGGAGCGCGTCCGTCCATCTCTTTGGCGGAGCGCCCGACCGCGATGACCTCGTTGCGCTCGTCGAATGCGACGACCGACGGCTCCGAGACGAGGACGCCCGTACCGCGCTCGTAGATCACGGTGTTCGCCGTCCCGAGATCGATCCCGAGCTCCGGGTTCAGCGCGGCGCGCAACGCCCGAGCGAGCGACATCAGGCGAAGACCATTCCGCAGGCACCGAGCGTTCGCACGAAGAGACCGAGCGGAAAGCCCATCACGGTGTAAAAATCGCCCTCGATCGCGGCGACGAGCGCCGAACCGGGCCCTTGGATCCCGTATGCGCCGGCCTTGTCCATCGGGTCGCCGCTCGCGACGTAGGCGTCGATTTCGGCTGCCGAAAGCCGGTGGAACCGAACCTCGGTCGTCGAGTCGCCTTCGATGAGCCGGGACCCGTCGGCGACTGCGAAAGCCGTGTGCACCAAATGCGGCCGGCCCGAGAGGGAGGCGAGCATCGTACGTGCGTCACCGGCATCGCGCGGCTTGCCCAGGGATGCGCCGTCGAGATCGACGACGGTGTCGGCCGCGATCACCGGTCCCGGTCCCCTTTCGCGCGCGGAAACGTCGGCGGCTTTGCCGCGTGCGTGCGTGCGCGCGATTTCGAGAGGCGGAGTACCCGGCAAGTCGTTTTCCCGATAGAGGCTCGGAACCACGTCAACGGCGACGCCGAGTGAAGCGAGAAGCTCGCGCCGGCGCGGACTCCTACTCGCTAAAACGAGCGTCGTTATAACGCGTGGGTGGGATGTTCGTATCATATGGAACGCCGCGAGTGCTTGTCCAGCAAAACGTTCGAATCAGTCCGTAATATCGTTGCGCATCACGTCGGCGAGGCTTTCCCGGCGGACGATGGGACGGTGATGCCCGTCACCAACCTCGACGACGGCGGGGCGCGGAAAGCGGTTGTAGTTGCTCGCCATGCTGTAGGTGTAGGCTCCGGTCGTGCAGAGAGCGAGCAAGTCGCCGATTGCGAGGTCGTCCGGCAGGTCGGCGTCGACCAGCTCGTCGTTTTCGCACGAACGGCCGGCCAGCGTCACCCGGCGCAGGGACCCCTGCGCTCGGCTCGAGGCGACGAGCGGTTGGTGAAACGCCCCGTAAATCGCCGGCCTCGGGTTGTCGGCGATCCCGCCGTCGACCACGACGAAGCGGCGTTTTCCGGAGTCCTTGATGGCGACGACCGCGTAGAGCGAGCTCCCCGCACTCGCGGCCAAGGCCCGTCCCGGCTCGACGGCGAGCGCCGGAACGGGGATAGCGCGACGCCTCGCCCCGTCGAGCGTGCGCGCGGCGAGATCCGAAAAGATCGTCGCGAG
>JAFAMS010000380.1 GCA_019233165.1 Vulcanimicrobiota bacterium
TCGAACGCGACCGAGAGCCCCATCTGGCCTTGCGCGAGCAGAAAGTGATAGCGCTCGTTCGTCTGCTTCGCGTTCCCGAACCCCGCGAACTGACGCATCGTCCAAAGCCGCGCGCGATACATCGTGGCGTGGATCCCGCGCGTGTAAGGATACTCGCCGGGGAAGCTAAGGTCGCGCGCCAGATCGAGCTCGGCGACGTCCTCCGGCCCGTAGAGCGGCTTGAGCGGGATGTCGGAGATCGTCCGGTCGATCGCGCCCGAGCCGGGGCCGTGCCGGCCGCGCGCTGCCTTAGCGGCCTTTTTCGTCCACGCTTGCTGTTGTTCGCGGAATTCCGGATTCGGGTTCGCGCCCAGCCCGGTCGGCCGGTCGATCATCTTTGCCATCGCACGCTCCAGGTTCGCCTAGTCTCTCCCCCTTTCCCCAGCTACCGGACGCGGACGATCAGCTTCCCGAAGTTTTCGCCGCGGAGCATCCCGATGAGCGCGCGAGGCGCGTTTTCGAGCCCGTCGACCACGTCTTCTCGATAGCGCAGCTTCCCTTCGCGAAGCCAGCCGCCGACGTCGGCGAGGAACTGCTTCGTGTGCGCTAGGTGGTCGAGGAAGAGAAATCCCTCGATCAATGCGCGGTTCACCAGCAGCGGGCGCAAGTTCGGGCCGACCGGATCGCCGGTGGCATTGTACTGCTCGATGAGACCGACGAGCGGGATCCGCGCGTGCAGGTTGATCCGACGCAGGACGGCCTCGAGAATGGTGCCGGCGGTGTTGTCGAAGTAGATGTCGATCCCGTCAGGGCAGTGCTTCTTGAGCGCATCGTTGAGGTTCTCGGTCCGGCGGTCGATGCACGCATCGAATCCGAGCTCTTCCGTAACGTAGCGACACTTCTCCGCGCTTCCGGCGACGCCGACGACGCGACAGCCCTTGATCTTCGCGATCTGTCCCGCGACCGAGCCGACTGCGCCGGACGCGGCGGAGACGACGACGGTCTCCCCGGCTTTCGGTTTGCCGATGTCAAGGAGCGCGCAGTACGCCGTTTGTCCGGGCATTCCGAGGATTCCGAGCGCGTACGTGAGCGGTGCGTTCTTCGGATCGAGCTTGATGACACCGTCGCCGGTCGCGATCGAATACGTCTGCCAGCCGCCCTGCGAGAGCACGACCTCGCCCGGCGAAAACTTTGGATTCTTCGACTCGACGACCTCACCGACGGTCTGACCGACCATCACCTCGCCGACCTCGACCGGTTTCGCGTACGATTTCGCCGCGCTCATGCGCCCGCGCATGTACGGATCGAGCGAAAGGTGCTGCGCCCGAACGAGCAGCTCGCCGTCGCCCGGCGACGGCACGGGTTCTTGGACGATCTCGAAATCGTCGGGCTTCGGCTCGCCTTCCGGACGTTTGGCGAGCAGGACTCGCGTGTTCATCGTACGGTCGCTCCTCGTCCGGCGGATCGCTCGCGCGCGTAACCGGCTAGAAACTCGGTGTTGTACCAGGCATTCGGATCCTGCATCTCGCGGGTGACTTTGACGACCGGTTCGAGTCGCTCCCAGGCTTCGAGGATCAGTCCGCAATTGAAGTCGAGCAGCGCATTCTCCGCGATCAATCGCTGTTTGACGTAGATTCCCAGCTCCTCGAGGTACGCGAGGACCAAAATCTCCGGATGACGATCCAGCTCGACCTCCCACGACCGCGTCCGACCCAGCTCCGCTCTATACGCCGGGTCTCCCGCGCGAGCCGGGAACTCCTTGATGACGTAAGTCCAAGCGCGAACGAACGCGGGGTTCTTGATCTCCTCGATCATCTTTCGCGTCACGTCGAACTGCCCGGCGCGATGCATTTGCCGGAGCTGCCCCAGCGCTAAGAGCGCCGCGATTGCAATCACGACCGTCGAGACCATCGTACTAACCGCGGAGACGACACCCCAGTCAACGCTCATGGGCGATGGGATGCGCTCTCATTCTAGCCGCCCCCTTGGCAGGCCGTCCGCGCGCCACAAAGATGGGCATGCGCGTCCGCTTTACCACCCACGCCCTCCAGCGCGGCGCCGAACGTGGAATAACGCGATGGGATGCGCTCTGGGTGATCTCGAATCCCGTTACATCAGCGCCCGGGTATGGCGGTATGACGAACCTGTGGGGATACACCCCAGGCACTCCCGGGAAGCGCATCCGAGTAACGATCGAGCTTAAAACAATGACCGTGATAACGCTCGCGATCGCAGATCGCAGGTCCGAATGAAACCCCTGATCGCCGTCGACGTCGATCCGGCGATACCGGCAGCCTACCTGCGGTATCGTAAGGGCGAGGTCGATCGAACCGTTGAGGTTACCGCGGATTGCTCCGTTGCCGTAGACGTCGACGACGCCGGGGTGCCGCTTGGAATCGAAATTCTCAATTTCGACGACCCTGATGTCGTCGATGCCGCACGTTCTTACGCTCGCGAACACGATCTTGCATTCCCACGCGACCTCTCGGGGGTTTTAGCGACATGGCGATAGCGGTTACGACCGTCGACATCAACTGCGACATGGGCGAGAGCTTCGGCGCTTGGAAGATGGGCGACGACATGGAGATGCTCAAGGCCGTCACGAGCGCGAACGTCGCCTGCGGATTTCACGGCGGCGATTTCGAGGTGATGGCGGCTACGATGGCGGCGGCAAAAGCCAACGGCGTCTCGGTGGGAGCGCATCCCGGCTTTCCGGACCTGTGGGGGTTCGGGCGCCGTCGGCTTCCGTTCACGCCGGACGAGATCACGAAATTCCTCGTCTATCAAATCGGCGCGGCGAGCGGGATCGCATCGCTCGTCGGGCACAAGATCACGCACGTCAAAGCGCACGGCGCACTCGGGAACATGGCGGCCGAAGAGCTCGAGATCGCGCGCGCGGTCGCAAAGGCGACGAAGGCTTTCGACCCTAGCATGATCCTGCTCGTTATGCCCGGGACGCAGCTCGAACGCGCCGGCGAAGAGGCCGGGCTGCCGATGAAGCGCGAGATCTACGCCGACCGCGCTTACACCGACGAAGGCCAGCTCGTTTCGCGGAAGCTTCCCGGCTCCGTAATCCACGATCCGGAGCGCGTTCGCAAACGCGTCCTCGAGATGGTGCTCGAGGGCGCCGTCATCGCCGAGAGCGGAAAACGCTTGCCGCGCGCGATCGACAGCATCTGCTGTCACGGCGATACGCCCGGCGCGGTTCAGATCAGCCGTGCCGTCCGGCGCGGTTTGGAAGAAGCGGGGATCGCCGTCAAACCTTTTGCCTGAGTTTCTGAACGCCGGCGAGACCGCGCTCGTCGTCGAGTTCGGCAAGACGGTCGATCCGCGATTGCACGACGAGGTGCTCGCGCTCGACGCAGCGCTCGCGGCGGCGAGCGTTGACGGCGTCGTCGAAACGGTGCCGACGTATCGCTCGCTGATGGTCCACTACGATCCGCGCAAGCTCGACCGTGAAGCCCTCGCCGAGCGGATTGAGACGCTGCTCGAGCGCTCCGACAAACCGGCGCTCACACCCGCGAAGCGCAGCGTCCCGGTCTGCTACGAGCCGCCGTACGCCGAAGATCTTCCGGCGCTCGCGCAGGCGCTCGGCATCGACGAGGCGCGGGTCGTCGCACTCTTTGGTGCGGCGACGTACCGGCTTTACATGTACGGCTTTTTGCCGGGATTCGCGTATCTCGGGAAACTGCCAAAGGAGCTCGAGATTCCGCGCCGGGCGACGCCGCGGCCGCCGGTCCCGCCGGGAGCGATCCTCGTCGTCGGCGAGCAAGTCGTCATCGCGGGCGTCGCTATGCAGACCGGCTGGTACATGATCGGACGGACGCCGCTGCGCCTCTTCGATCTCGAACGCGACCCGCCGTTCTCGTTTGCGGTCGGCGACGAGGTGACGTTCGAGCCGATCGCGGCGGCCGATTTCGCATGATCCGCATTCTGAACGCCGGTCCTGGTACGACGATTCAGGATCGCGGGCGGTTCGGATATCTGCGCTACGGCGTCGTCGAGTCCGGGCCGATGGATTGGATCGCCTACGAGCTCGCGAATCGCGCGCTCGAGAATCCACCGAGCGCCGCCGCGCTCGAGATCGCGCTGGGCGGGATCGAGATCGTCTGCGAAGAGCGCGCCGAGCGCGTCGCGTTCGCCGGCGGCGGCTTCGCGTGGGAGCGCGACGGCAAACGGCTGCCGAGCGCGGCCGTCGTCACGCTCGCGCCGGGCGAACGTTTGCGCGCGGCGAGCGGCACGTGGGGGATGTGGACCTATCTTGCGATCGAAGGTGGCTTCGACGCGCCGGTCGTGCTCGGCAGCCGCTCGACGTACGCGCGCTGCGATATGGGGATGGTACCGCGCGCGGGGGATGCATTGTCGGCGGTCCCTCGACTCCGCGTTGCTTCGCAACGCTACGCTCGGGATGACACCGGGGTGTGCGCTATTGCCTCGTCGTTGCTGGCACGTTCCGAGCGCACGATTCGCGTTGTTCTTGGACCGCAGGATGATTATTTTACCGACGAGGCGCTTGGGATGTTGTTCGGCGAGAGCTTTGCAGTTTCGCCCAGGTTCGACCGGATGGGCTATTGGCTCGACGGACCGCAGCTCGCGCACAAGAACGGGTTCGACATCGTCTCCGATGGGATTCCGCGCGGTGCGATGCAGGTGCCCGGGAACGGCCGCGTCCTCGTTCTGATGGCCGATCATCAATCGACCGGCGGGTATCCGAAGATCGGGACGGTGATCCGCGCCGACTTCGGTCTCGTCGCGCAGCGCCGTCCCGGCGAAGCGTTGCGCTTTGCGTTAAGCGGCGTCGACGAAGCCCGCGCCGCGCTTCTGGCGATCTACGACGAGCTGGAGAAGCCCGTCGCGCTCGAACCGGTCGGCGCTCCGGTCCGCAGCGAGCTGCTCTTCGCGAGCAACTTGATAGGCGGTATCGTCGACGTCAGCGACGATAGCGCGCGAGGATCGTGACTTCCCCGATAATGTGGCCCGCGGTCATCTGCAAGACGTCGGGCGGCGTCTCGATCGGCAGATGCGGAACATCGAGCGCGAAGAGCGTTATCACGTACGTGTGCTGCGAGCCTTTGGGTGGGCACGGTCCGTAGTACTGCGCCTTTCCGACGCTGGCTTTGGCGAGCCGGC
>JAFAMS010000402.1 GCA_019233165.1 Vulcanimicrobiota bacterium
GCGAGTCGCGATTGCATCATCTGCGGAAGACCCCAGCGCGGGCCGAACGTCGAAAGAAGTCCGAGTAGCGCGTACCCAACGGCATTGCCGATCAGGATCCCGGCAATCGAACCGCGGAGACTCGTCCCGTAGAGCGCGGCGGTCAAAATGCCGACCGACCACGTCGCCGTCTCCGCGTTGGCCGAGAACCACAGCCCGAAGAGATCGCCCGGATTGCCGTGGCGCTCATTCGCGGCGATCGGCTCGATTCCGAACGGTTCGACCTCGGCGACGCGGGCGCCGTAGATCGCGGCATCGCGGTGCTCCATAGCGCCCTCAGCTTCGCGTGAGGGGCTCGCTTGCCTCGCTAGAAGCCTTGACAAGCGCTAGGTGTATGGAGCATATACGTGGGAATAACCGTCAGTCCAAGGATCGACCGACGCCCATCCAAAGTACGCCTCCCGCCGTGAAAGGTCAAGGTTTACTCTCCGCGATGCACCAGATTCCGTGGACGGGCCCCCGCTGGACGGGGATTCGCCGCCCTTACGACCCGACCGAGATCGATCGCCTGCGCGGCTCCGTCCGCGTCGAGCACACGTTGGCCCGTCTCGGAGCCGAGCGGCTCTGGGAGCTCCTCCATGAGAACGCCCCGGTCGCAGCGCTGGGAGTGATGACGGGGAACCAGGCCGTCCAAGCGGCGCGCGCCGGGCTGAACGCGCTGTATCTGAGCGGCTGGCAGGTTGCCGCGGACGCGAACCTCAGCGGCGAGACGTACCCCGACCAAAGCCTCTATCCGGTGAACAGCGCGCCGGCGCTCGTCGAGCGGATCAATAACGCGCTCGCGCGCGCCGATCAAATCGGTCGACTCGAAGGCGAAGCGCCGCGCAACTGGTTCCTTCCGATCGTCGCCGACGGCGAGGCGGGATTCGGCGGGGCTCTCAACGTCTTCGAGCTCACGAAGTCGTTTATCAAAGCCGGCGCGGCGGCAGTCCACTTCGAAGATCAGCTCGCTTCGGAGAAAAAGTGCGGTCATATGGGCGGGAAAGTATTGATCCCGACCGCGACCGCAATCCGCAACCTCACCGCGGCGCGGCTCGCCGCCGACGTGAGCGACGTTCCGACGTTGATCGTCGCGCGGACCGACGCGAACGGTGCGTACCTGATCACCAGCGACATCGATCCGCGCGATCGTCCGTTTCTAACCGGCGAGCGCACGGAAGAGGGATTCTACAAGACTCGCGGCGGTCTCGAATCGGCGGTCGCCCGTGGTCTAGCTTACGCACCCTATGCCGACATGATTTGGTGCGAGACATCCGAGCCCAATCTCGAGGAAGCGGCGCGTTTCGCGGCGGCGATTCGCACGCGCTATCCCGACAAGATCCTCGCCTACAACTGCTCGCCGTCGTTCAACTGGAAGCGCAAGCTGGACGACGCTTCGATCGCGTCGTTCCGGGAGCGCCTCTTCTGGATGGGATATCGGTTCCAGTTCATCACGCTGGCCGGCTTCCACGCGCTCAATCACTCGATGTTCGAGCTCGCGGTCGATTTCAAGGCGCGCGGGATGAGCGCATACGCCGAATTCCAAGCCCGCGAGTTCGCGAGCGAGGCGAAGGGGTACACGGCGACGCGGCATCAGCGCGAAGTCGGTGCCGGCTATTTCGATGAGATCAACAAGCTCGTTTCGGGCGGATCTTCATCGACGACGGCGCTCAGCGGTTCGACGGAAGAGGAGCAGTTCGAAGAGAGCGAGCCTGCGATTACCGAGGCGAGGGCGAGCTGACGAGCAGCTCGTCGCTTTCGATCACAGGGATCCCCGCGGCGCGGAGCTCGCCGAGCGCGCGCTCCTCGTCGCCGGCTTCGAGGTTTACCGCGGCGATCGCATCGCCGATGACGAACGTCTCGAAGCCGTGCCGTTTTGCGTCGAGGGCGGTCGCCTTCACGCAATAGTCGGTCGCGAGCCCGCAGACGAACACGCGCCGGATCCCGCGGCCGCGCAGGTCATCTTCGAGTCCGGTTCCGGCGAAACCCGAGTAACCGTCGGTCTGCGGATCGACGCCTTTAGAGACGATCGCGTCGACGTGCTCCCGCTCGAGCTCGGCGTCGAACTCCGCGCCGCGCGTCCCTTGCAGGCAATGGTCGGGCCACGGTCCGCCGTGGCGGCTGAAGAAACGATGCTCGGGCGGATGCCAATCGCGCGTCGCGGCGACGAACGGGAAGCGCGGCATCAGCCGATTGATCGGCGCAAGAATCCGGCGGCCTTGCGCAACGGCCAAGCTGCCCCCCGGCAGAAAATCGTTTTGAACGTCGACGACGAGCAGGGCGTCGTTCGGCTCGATGTGCATCGCCGCTCACAACCGCGAGCGGCGCCCCGAAGTTTTGCGTCTAGGAAGCGACGAGTCTGCGGCGCAGCGGGAGCGCCGCCTCGCATCCGGCGGCGGGATCGTTCGGATCCGCGACCGTGATGGTCCCGGTCCCGTCGCGGCGCCAGATGACGCGAACCCGCAGCCAGCGAGAACAGCCCGACGCGAGCGTCACGAGGTCCGAGAAGAGCGTTTCGGCCGGCGCAAGGTCGGACGCGTGATGCGTCTCCCGCTGCAAGTAGGCCAAAAAGGCCGTCCGAGCCGAGCGGGCGCCTCTGAGGTCGGCGGAATCGAATTCGAGCAGGAACATCGTCCCGACGAGTCTACCCGGGGGCTTGCCGCCGCCAACATCGCGTCGCTGCCTTGACCCCGCCAAAGCCGCTCCGGTATACTGCGTAGGTTGTGGTCCAGCCGGTCCGCGCAGATTAAGCGCGGCCCGGAAAAGCAATAACCGAAACGCCAGGTACCGTTGACTTCGAGAGCAGGATCGTGAAAAACATTATTGGCCGCAAGGTCGGCATGACGAGCGTCTTCACGGACGACGGTCGATCGGTCCCCGTGACGGTGATCGAGGCCGGTCCGTGCGTCGTCGTGCAACGCAAGACCAAAGACCAGGACGGGTACGACGCGGTCGCCCTCGCGTTCGGCGACGTCAAAAAGGCCCGCGTCACGCGCGCGCTCGCCGGACATTATAAGAAGAACGGCGTCGATCCCAAAAGGGCGATTCGGGAGTTTCGGGACGGTATCGAGGGCGTCGAGGTCGGGCAGACGGTGACCGTCGACGGATTCGTCCCCGGCGACCGGGTCGACGTCGTCGGGATCTCCAAGGGCCACGGCTTCTCCGGCGGGATCAAGCGCTGGAACTTCAGCGGCGGTGGGGCGAGCCACGGTTCGATGATCCATCGCCAGCCCGCGTCGAACGGCGACACGAATGCCGGTCACACGACGCGCGGGAGCCGTCGTCCGGGTCACTTCGGCGTCGATCGCACGACGCATCAAAATCTCGAGGTCGTCCGCGCCGACTCGGAGCGCAACTTGCTGCTGGTGCGCGGCCCTATTCCCGGGCCGAAGAACGCGCTGGTCGTCGTGCGCAGCACCGTCAAACCCGCTCGTCCGGCGGCAAGCGCA
>JAFAMS010000421.1 GCA_019233165.1 Vulcanimicrobiota bacterium
GCGCTGGGTGCGCGGCGACCGAATCGAGTACGTCGCCAACGACGACTACCACCTCGGCAAGCCGGGCCTGCGCCGCGTGATCGTAAGGATCATCCCGGCGGACAACACGGCCGCAACCCAGGTTCGCGCGCACGAGATCGACTGGTATTCGCGCGCAGGAACGACGAGTTTCCGCGATCTCGCCGGTCTCGCCGGTTATCGCAGGCTCCAGCTCAACCAGAACGCGCATCGCGAGATCATCCTGAACACGGCGCATCCGCCCCTCGACGACGTGCGCGTTCGACGGGCGATCGCCGCCGCGATCGATCGCAAAGCGCTCGTGAGCCGCATCGCGTTCGGGACCGCCGATCCCGCCTGCGGCGATATCCCGCCGTTCTCGTGGGCGTTCGACCCCGCGATCCGATGCGTCCCCTACGATCCGGCCGCGGCGCGGAAGATTCTGCGCGAGCTCGGCTGGGAACCCGGCCCGGATGGGACCCTCATGAAAGAGAACGAGAGGCTCGTCTTGACGCTCGTTTATGCTTCGGGAGCAAGCGAGGCGGAGGCGGTCGTCGTTCAAGTCCAAGATATGCTGCGCCGCGTCGGAATCGACGCGGAGATCCACGCCTACGACGCGTCGATGCTGTTCGCGCTCGCGGCGAACGGCGGGATCCTCTCCGGCGGCAAATTCGATCTCGACGTCAGCTCGTTCATCGAGCGGCCCGATCCCGACGACTCCCGGCTCCTTACCTGTGCAAACCGCGCGCCGGCCGGCTTCAACGCTTCGAGGTACTGTTCGCCCGAGATGGAAGCCGCACAGGCCGAGTCGCTCGCTTCGTTCGACCGAGTGAAACGCAAGCGCGCGGTTTCGCGTATTGAGTATCTGGTCGTGAGAGATAATCCCGAGATCTATCTCTGGTGGCCGCGGGAGCTCCACGTCGTCAACAGCGATCTGAAGGGGATCGAAGCCAAGCCGGGGCTCGCCTCTCAGCTGCCCTACCGGTGGTCGATCTGAATGAGGTGCACGCGATCCTCCGTCGTTTCTTCTTCTATATAGCAGCGCTGGCGCTCGTCTTCGGGCAGGCGACGCCCCCCGGAGCCGCGGCCGGAGTCCCGAATCCGAACGAGTTCCCGCCTCCGCCGATTACGGTTCGCGTCCTGGCGAACGGCCTCAAGGTCGTCGTCGCGGAGTCCCACGCGGTCCCGGTCGTCGAGGTCGCGCTCTGGTACCGTTTCGGCGCAAACGAAGAGGTGCCCGGAAAGACCGGGCTCGCGCATGGCCTCGAGCACATGATGTTCCGCGGCACGCCGTCGCTTTCCGACGCCGGACTCGACGACGTGATCGCGCGGATCGGCGCACAGGTCAACGCCGATACGACCGCAGACGTCACCCATTTTCATGCCCTTGTCGCGCGCAACCATCTGCCGCTCTGGATGAAAATCGAAGCCGACCGGATGCAGCATCTCGCGCTCGCCGAGAACCTTTGGAAGCTCGAGAAGGGCGCCGTCCTGCAAGAGTACGACGGCGATTACTCCGATCCGATCGGGAAGCTCATCGCCTCGGTGAATCGTGCCGCCTACGGCGCCGGCGATCCGCTCGGCCGAGGCACGCTCGGCGTGCGAGCCGATATCGTCCGCTCGACCGCAGCCGACCTGCGCGCCTACTACGAGAAATGGTACGCGCCGAACAATGCGGTTCTCGTCCTCGCCGGCGACGTGACGCCGAGCGAAGGCTTCGCACTCGCGCAAAGCACGTTCGGGAAGGCTCTGCGCAAAAAGATCCCGCCGCTCGTCCGGCCGAAGCCGGTCGTGCATAGCGGTGCGGTGATAACTCAGACCGGCGATCTGCCGTTCGAGACGGTCGATTTCGCGTACGCGATCCCGGGACAGACCGACCGCGCCGTGATCGCGCCGATCCTGCTCGCGCTCGCCGTGGAGAACGCGCGCTCCCCGATCCGTTCGGCGCTCGTCAACAGTCAGATTGCGCTGCAGTACTCGGCGACTCCGGTGCTCACGATGCGCGGGAGCATGTTCCATCTCTTGGTGACGCTCGCGCCGGGGAAAAGCGTCGCCGACGCGCGCGCGGCGTGGGAAACGGCGTTCCGTCAAACGTTCGTCGACAGCTACCCGAGCGATCTGATCGACGCGGCGAAGCGCGCGGCGATCGTCCAGGACGTGTATGACCGCGACTCGGTCAGCGGCCTCGGCGAGCTGGTCGGAAACTCGTTCGGCGTCGAGGGCGGGAAATATCCGAACCGCGACAACCAAGACATCGCCGAGACGACCCGCGAGCAGATCCAAGCGGCAGCGCGCCGGATGTTTGCGAAGCCGACCGTGACCGCCTCGGTTCGTCCGCTTACGGCGAAGCCCGGCGAACCGCAGCCCGTCAACGCCAAGTCGGTCGCGATCAACGATTCGTTCAGCGGCCGCGTCCCGACGGGGCGGATCGTCGAAGCCGATTGGGTGCGGCAAGGGCTCGCTCAGACGGCGCCGCTCGCATCCCGCGTCGCGCCCGAGTCGTTCACGTTGCCGAACGGCTTGCGACTCCTCGTGCAGGAAGCGCACGACAATCCGACGGTCATGATCTCGGGGCGCGTGCGCAGCTCTCCGCGCGCCGATCCGGAAGGCAAGGAAGGCCTCACGGTGATCATGCAGTCGATGATGGGATACGGCTCGCACAAGTACGGCTTCGAGGCCGAGCGCACGATCGCCGACGATCTCGGCGCCGACGTTTCCTACGGAGGAAATTTTGGGGCGCGCGGGCTCTCGCGTGATTTTCCGCTCCTGCTGGACATGCTCGCGGACGACTTGCGTGCGCCCGCGCTCCCCTCCGAGTTCTTCCCCTTGATCCGCGACTCGATCAAGCAGCAGGTAACGCGCCGCGACTACGATCCGCGTTATCGCGCCGCGCGCGCCTTCGAGCAAGCGATCTATCCACCCAACGACCCGGGCCTGCGCGAGCCGACGCCGGCTTCGCTCGACGCGATCCAGCTCAGCGACGTGCGCGCCCAAGCCGGAAGGCTCTTGCGTCCCGAAGATACCGTCCTCGTCGTCGTCGGCGACGTTCGCCCGACGGAGGTTCGCGACAAAGTTACGGCGGCACTGGGCACGTGGCAAGCGAGCGGCCCACGCTTAGATCTCTCGATGCCGCAGCTCCCGGAGCCGAAGGGCGGCGCAATCGACGTTCCTACGAACTCGAGCGAGGTTTCGGTGCGGATGGGTCAGCCCGGAATCTCGCGCGGGTCCCCGGACTTCGACACGTTCACGTTGCTCGATCAGATCTTCGGCGGCGATTCGTTCGATTCGCGACTCTTCAAGGACGTGCGGATGCGCCTGGGTCTCGTGTATTCGGTCTACTCGGCGCTGGAAGCGGGCCAGGACCGCGGAATCTTCGAGGTCGGGTTGCGGGCTTCGCCGAGAAACGTCGGCCGTGCGGTCAGCGTCGTGAAGGGCGAGATGAAGCGGATGCAGGACGAACCGGTCGGGGTCGGAGAGCTCGCCCGTGCGCGCACGCGGATCGTCGGAGCCACGACGATCGCGGAGCAAGACAAATCGACCCTCGTCGCAGATCTCATGAACATCGCAGAAAATAATCTTCCGCTCGACTACTAC
>JAFAMS010000426.1 GCA_019233165.1 Vulcanimicrobiota bacterium
TGGAGATGGAAGTCCAAAATATCACGGACTCCAATCTGCTCACGTATTTCGTCGCATCGACGATGCGGCTCGACACCGACGATCGCCAGGCGATTCTCGAAGAGCGCAACACGGAGAAGCGGCTGCGCAAGCTGACGCTCCTGCTCACCAAAGAGCTCGAAGTCGTCGAGCTGGGTCACAAAATTCAGTCCGAGATTCAAAAGGAGATGGAGAAGAATCAGCGCGAGTTCTATCTCCGTCAGCAGCTGCGCGCAATTCAGGACGAGCTGGGCGAAACCGATCCGCAGCAAGCCGACGCCAACGAGCTGCGCAAGAAGATCGACGAAGCCGCGATGCCGGAAGAGGTGCGCAAAGGCGCCGACCGCGAGCTCGACCGTCTAGGGAAAGTTCCGCAGGCGTCGCCCGAGTACAGCGTGATCCGCACGTACCTCGATTGGCTCGTGCAGCTCCCTTGGAGCAAGACGACCAGCGACAACATCGACATCGCCAAGGCGCGCGAGATCCTCGACGAAGATCACTACGATCTCGACAAGATCAAAGACCGGATCGTCGAGTACCTCGCCGTCGGGAAACTCAAGAAGAAATTGACCGGGCCGATTCTTTGCTTCGTCGGGCCGCCCGGCGTCGGCAAGACGAGCCTCGGACAGTCGATCGCCCGCGCGATGGGCCGGAAATTCGTCCGGCTCTCGGTCGGCGGCGTCCGCGACGAGGCCGAGATCCGCGGCCATCGCCGCACGTACATCGGCGCGATGCCCGGGACGATCATTCGCGCGCTCCGCGACGCGGGGACGCGCAATCCGGTGATGATGATCGACGAGATCGACAAGGTCGGGAGCGACTTCCGCGGCGATCCGCAGTCGGCGCTGCTCGAAGTCCTCGATCCCGAACAGAACAACTCGTTCCGCGATCACTACCTCGATCTGCCGTTCGATCTCTCGTCGGTGCTCTTCGTCTGCACCGCGAACGATCTCTCGACGGTCGCGCCGCCGCTCCGCGACCGGATGGAGATCATCCAGCTGGCCGGCTACACCGAGCAGGACAAGATCCAGATCGCCAAGCGGTATCTCCTCGCCAAGCAGCGCAAAGCCAACGGGCTAACCGTCGCGCAAGGTCAGATCAGCGACGCCGCGATCCGCGCGATCATCGTCGACTACACCCGCGAGGCGGGCGTGCGCAATCTCGAGCGCGAGATCGGGACGATCTTTCGGAAGATCGCGCGCAAAGTCGCGGAGGATTCGAGCTTCAAAGCGCGGGTGAAGCCTGAAAATCTCGTCGAGTATCTGCAGAAGCCGCGCTTCTTCAACGAAATCAAGAAACGCGTCGCCTCGATCGGGGTCGCGACCGGGCTGGCGTGGACGCCGGTAGGCGGCGACATCATGTTCATCGAGACGAGCGCGATGCCGGGAACCGGGAAGCTCACGCTGACCGGCCAGCTCGGTGACGTGATGAAAGAGAGCGCGACCGCAGCCGTCAGCTTCCTACGCTCGCGTTCGAGCGAGCTCGGGCTCACCGAAGAGTACTTCGCGAAACACGATCTGCACATTCACGTCCCGGCCGGCGCCGTGCCGAAAGACGGACCGTCGGCGGGGATCGCGATCGCAACCTCGATCGCGTCGCTGCTGACGAACAAGAAAGTCAACAGCGACCTCGCGATGACCGGCGAGATCACGCTGACCGGGCAAGTCCTGCCGGTGGGCGGGATCAAAGAGAAGGTCCTCGGCGCGAAGCGCGCGGGAATTCGCAAGATCCTCTTGCCGCGTCGCAACGAGCTCGACCTCGACGACGTCCCCAAGGAGATCCGCGACACGATGGAATTCGTGCTCGTCGACGAGCTGAGCGAAATCTTCCTCCACGCGCTCGGGAACCGCGTGATCGCACCGGTCTACCTCGGCGTCGAACCCGCCCGCCGCGCAAACAACGTCGTCGCGCTGCGCCCCAACGGCGTAAAACGCATCAACACAAAACGCGCCCGGCAGATTTCTCGAAAGAGATAGCGCGCGCCACCGGGCGCACGTTCGCTGATCGCCGCTTAGCGATTCCGCGCAAAGGGCCGCTGTGAACTGCTCCATCGCGCCGGTAGCGAGGCGCTTCCAGCGTTGTCATCCCGAGCGTAGGCGCGAAGCGCTGGAGTCGAGGGACCGGCGCAGTTGGCGCCACTCGCGTGTTGCTCATGAAATGGAGAGGCACGGCGGCCCTTTGCGCTAGAACGCCGGCACAGGATTGTGCTTTGTGCGCCCGGCCCGTGATGGCGAGCTTGTCCGTGGTCCCTCGACTTCGGCGCTTCGCGCCTACGCTCGGGATGACACCGGGGAAAGCGCTTTGCGCCTACGCTCGGGATGACACCGGGGGGCCGGCGCTGAACATTCCGTCGGTCGCGCTTGAGTTTATCTCTCGGCGTGGCGCTCGCATTCTCTCCAAGCAGGCAAGCGTAGAATGGATTCGGTCGACGACTTTATCCGGAGTCCCTGGTGCATTTTGCTCCTCGCCGCGAGCGCGTTCACGTCGGTGATCGGCGCGCCGCAATCGGACGAGTGGCTGCAGCTCGCCGTTTGGGCCGGCGCGTTTTTGTGGCCGGCGCTCGTCTATCTCCAGATTCGCCGGATGCCGTCCCGGGAGGCCGAGGGGGCGGGCGTCTTCGCGCGCTACCCGGGGTTCGCTACCGCGGCGTTCTTTCTCGTCGAGACCGCGGCCGTCTATCGCTGGTTTCCGGGCGCGATGTCCCAGGACACCATCGTCGGCGTCCTGGGACTCTACCTGCTCTTCGCGATCCTCACGATCGCGCAGCTACGGCCGCAGACGCGTTAAGCGACGCCGACGTTGTGCGCGAGTCCGCGTAAGCGGAACGCGAGCGCGAGCATCGTGATCCCCGCGAGGATTGCGTAGAAGCCGAGCAGCCAGGTCAGCGCGACGATCCCGCCGCCGGGGTACATGAAGATCAGTACTCCGAGGATGATGGAGAGGATCCCGTTGATGATCCACAACCATTCGTTCGGGATGACTTTGCGCAGACGGATCGCCGTCATCAGCTCGAAGATGCCGGTGACGATCGCCCAGGCGCCGACGAAGATCGTCAGCGTCAGCGCGGTGATCCCGGGCCACATGAACGTGAGGACGCCCGCGGCGATCCCGACGATCCCGCCGATGATCTGCCACCACCACTGCGCGGTGTTCGAAGCGCTCGAGCTGCGAATCGCGCCGACGACCATCAGGACGCCGTCGATGACGAAGAAGGCGCCGATGATCAAGACCAGCGCGTAGATTGCGGCACCCGTCTCGGCGAAGCAGACGATACCAAACAAGATTGCGACGATACCACGGATCAGGAGTGCCCACCAATGTTCTTTGAGGGCTTGGACCCCAGGAAGCCCTGCGATTGCTTGTGTCATAGACCAAGCGTAGCATAAACGATGCTTTTCGACCACCCGGACCACATCGATCCACGCAGCGGCGAACGCCGGTTCGAGTACGCAGCCGGCGCTCCGACCGTCGTGTTCTTTCACGGCCTCACGGCGACGCCGCATCAGTTCGACGCGCTGGCGCCGATGGTCCGGATGCGCGGGCGCAACGTGCTGGTCCCCAGACTGCCGCGGCACGGGTACCACAACCGCATGACGACCGCGCTCGCCGACCTCGAGCTCGCGGAGCTGATCGCTGCGGTGAAGCTTTCGCTCGCGGAGGCGCGGGCGCTCGGCGGGCCCGTCACGGTTGCGGGGTTCTCTCTCGGCGGTTTGCTCGCCGCGTACGTCGCACAACGGGAAGAAGTCGCGCGCGCCGTCGCAATCGCGCCGTTTCTCGGCGTGCGCTGGCTCCCGCGCGTCGTGAACCGTTCGGGTGCGTCGGTGCTCCGTCACATCCCCGATCTCTTCTTATGGTGGGATCCCGTCAAGCGCGAGCGGCACGGCGGTGAGGTTGGATATCCGCGGTATCCGATCTCGGCGGTTCGGAAAGCGTTCGTGTTGGGCGCCGCAATCCTTGAAGATGCGCTCGTGCGCGCGCCGCTCACGCCGGAGATCGTGCTCGTCACGAATCCGTACGAGCTGACGTGTCACAATGGTCTGGTGCACGAGCTCGCCGAGCGCTGGCGTGCGCGCGGCGCAGCCGTCGCCGAACGCGAGCTCGAGGGTCTGGGACCGTCGCACGACTTCGTCACGCCGCGGCGCGACAGCCGCCGGCGCGCTCGAATGCGCGAACGCGTCTATCCGGCGCTCGTCGAAGCGATCGTCGCCTAGCAGGTTGCGCTACTGGCTGCACCTCGGGCTGCTCTGGCTCGTGGGAATCGACGTGCGTCTGACGCTCCTCGCGGTCCCGCCGGTGCTTCCGCTGATTCACCGCGATCTCGCGCTCAACGAAAAAGCCGTCGGGGCGCTCACCGCGATGCCGGTGCTCTTGCTCGGCGTCGCCGCGATCGGCGGCTCGCTCTTGATCGCGCGAATCGGCGCGCGCCGCGCGGTTTGCGTCGGATTGCTGCTCGTGGCGTTCGCCGGCGCGCTGCGCGGCGTCGGTCCGCACCTCTCGATTCTTTTCTTGATGACGTTCGTAATGGGGCTAGGCATTGCGATTTGCCAACCAGCGGCACCGACGCTC
>JAFAMS010000502.1 GCA_019233165.1 Vulcanimicrobiota bacterium
GACCCGAGCGCGTCGTTCACGCCCAAGATCGTCCCGCGCTGATCCGCCGGTGCGACTTGCGAGATCATTGCACCGAGCGTCGGACGGACGAGCGCTCCCGTGAACGACCAAAAGACGATGGCGATCAAGAAGGTCGGGATATCGCGCACGAAGCCGATCGCGCCCATCGCGACGACGCCGCAGGCGAGCCCTGCGAGCGCGACGTCGGGCGAACCGAACCGGTCGGTGAGCTTTCCGATGAAGAAAATCTGCACGAGGACGCCGATCGTCGCCGGGATCACGTACACGAGGCTCGTCTGCGCCGGACCGAAGCCGAGGACGCGCTCGACGAAGAGCGCAAAGACGGCGACCCACATCGTGAATGACAAGCTGAAGAACAGATTCTGCAGGAGCACGCCGCGCAGCGCCGGGACGGCGAGCGAGCCGCCGATGTCGCGCAGCGACGCTTGCTTCTCCGAGGGCTGATGCGATTCGGGTAAGATCGCGAGCGTGAGCGCGATCGTGACGAGCTGCAAGAACGCCGCCGCGAGAAACGGGACCGCGTAGCCGTAGCGCACCAAGAGCCCGCCGACGACGGGTCCGAAGAGAAACCCGGCGCCGAACGCCGCGCCGACCGCTGCGAACGCGCGCGGACGCTCGTGCGGCTCGGTCAAATCCGAGACGTACGATTGGGTGACGCCCATGATCGCACCGCCGACGCCCTCGATCGCGCGCGCGACGAAGATCATCGTCAGCGAGCCGCCGATCGCGAGCAGGACGTACGAAAGTACGGCCAAGCCTTGGCAGGCCAGCAAGACGCCGCGACGGCCGATCCGATCGCTCAGCCTCCCCCACATCGGCGCTGAGATCAGCGCGAAGAACGCGACGGTCGTAACGATCGCGCCGACTTGGATCGGCGACGCGCCGTAATGCTCCGCGTAGTACGGCAAGAGCGGGATCAAGAGCGTGAACCCGAGGACGTCGACGAACGAGATCGCGAGGATGGGGGCTAACTTCGACACGGTGCTAGCTGCGCAACACCGCCCATATTTGCGAAAGTTTCGGGGCGCGCCCGTAGAGCAGCATCCCGACGCGGTAGACTTTTCCCGCGATGGGGACGAGCGCGGCGAGGACGAGGAGATTGAGCCCGATCGCGACCAGCGTCTGCCACAGCGGGACCTCGGTGATCATCATCCGCGTGAACATCACGAACGGTGAGACGAGCGGGATGAGGCTCGCGACGACCGCCGTTTGGCCGTTCGGCGAGACGAGCGCGTATTGCGCGATCAGGAATGCGACGACGATCGGGAGCATGAACGGCCCGGAGACCGAGCCGAGATCCTCGGTCCGGGTAATCAGCGAGGCCGCGCTCGCAAAGAGCATCGCGTATTGCAAGTAGCCGATCGCGAAGAACGCGACGAAGGCGAGCACCTCGCCCGGCGTGAGCGAGCTTGCGAGCGAGAAAATCGCGGCATCCGCCTGCGGCGAAGAGCTGTTCGAGCTGCCGCCGCCCGCCGCGAACTGCGAGAGCGCGATCCCGGCTGCGATCCAGACGCCGATCTGGATCAACCCGGTCGCGCCGGTCGCGAAGACCTTCCCTGCGAGGAGCGACGACGGGGAGATCGTCGCGACGAGCAGCTCTGCGATCCGGCTCGTCTTCTCCTCGGCGACCGCGCTGAGAATCGCTTGCCCATTGAAGATGATCGCAAAATATAAGATGAAGACGAGGCCGTAGGCAACGGCCCGCGCAAGATCGGCGCTCGCCTCCGTCGCGTAGCGGGTCTCGACCCCGCGGACCTCGAGGGGGCTCTTGGCGTACGGCGTGACCTTCGCCGGCGCAAGCCCCGCGCCGAGCGCGACGCTCAGCGGCATGAGAGCGCGCCCGACCTGTGCCGACGGGAATCCGCCCGGATCGCGCGCGTACGCGATCGCGCGCAGACCCTGCGGCCCCCTCGAGAGAACGATCGCCGCCGATGCGTGGTGGTGCGCGTCGAGGAAGGCGAGCGTCATCGGCTCAGGGAGGTCGGCTGCGTCGATCGAGTCGACGACGTGCATCCCGGCCTGTTGGAGCAAGGACGCAGCGGAGGCGCGCAGCTCGGCCGGACCGGCGAGGACGAGCGCCTTCGTCGTCCCGCCGATCGCCTTCCCGAGGATCCCCGGCAGCAGGATCAATAACGCGATCGACGCCGCGCCGATCAACGTTCCGAGGATGTACGGCCGCGAGCGGATTCGGCGCATGAACTCCGCGGTGAAGATCACCCCGATCTCGTCGAACACGCGTTTACGCCGCGGCGCCGATCGCGTTCAGGTAGATCTCCTGCAGTGAGGGCTCGAGGCGCTCGAACCGCGTGACCGTGGTGGTCTGGACCAGCGCGCGCAACACCGCTGCGAGGTCGGTCTCGACGGGGACGCGGACGCGAAGCTCGGCGGGAGCGCTCGGATTCGGAGGCTCCTCGCGCGCGCCGGGGATCGCGATGAGAATCCGCCGCGCAGGTTCGCTCGCCGGCTCGACGACGAGCAGCCGCGTCGGCCGTCGTGCGCGCAGCTCGGCGAGCGAGCCCGCGACCCGCGTTTCGCCGCCCGCGATGATGCAGAAGCGCTCGCACAGCGTCTCGAGCTGCCACATTTGATGGCTCGAAAGGACCAGCGTCGTCCCTTTGGCCCGCAAGCGCTCCAGATTGCGCAAGAGCATCTCGGCGTTGACCGGATCGAGGCCGGAGAACGGTTCGTCGAGGACGAGCAGCGCCGGCTCATGGACTGCCGCGCAAGCGACCTGGACTTTCTGCTGATTTCCTTTCGAGAGCTCGGCGCAGGGGCGGTCGGCGTACTCCCCGAGCTCGAGGTCGTCGATCCACCGCGCGGTTCGAGCCTCGACCGCTCCGGCGTCGACGCCGTGCAGCCGCGCGAAGTAGGCGATCTGCGCGCCGACCTTCATCTTTCCATAAAGTCCGCGCTCCTCGGGCAGGTAGCCGAAACGCCGGCGGCTCCGAGCATCGATCGGCTTTCCGTCCCAGCGGACCCCTCCGCCGTCGGGGGCGAGGATCCCGAGGATCATCCGCATCGTCGTCGTTTTCCCGGCGCCATTAGGGCCCAAGAGACCGAACGTGCTTCCGACCGGGATCGTGAAGCTAACGTCGCGCACGGCGGCGATCGGTCCGAACGAGCGCCGAACGTGGTCGACCTCGAGCATTTGTAAGGAGGCCTCCCTTGCCTAGCGAATGG
>JAFAMS010000015.1 GCA_019233165.1 Vulcanimicrobiota bacterium
GCGCCGCGCCGCTCGCGCGCGAGCTATGACGTACTCGTTTCAAGAATGTTCATCACTCAACTACTTTCAATAACATCGGAGAGGATCAGACCGGCCAGATTCTTTTCGATTTTACGTTTGTGCTCGGACGCGAACGAGGACACGATACTTGGCCAGCAATTGCTCCATGGCCGCCGAATCGCCGGCCTTTGCCGCTACGAGCGCTACGCTCTCAGGAGTCTCAGCGAACTCGCCCGCATCTACCGCAGCCAATTGCGGCTAGCGGCGGCTGTCTTGACGCTGCGAAAAGCAATCTCGGCAGTAGACAGGCTTGTCTCCTCGCGGTTGAAACGGCACCTGCGTATCTTTGCCGCAGCCGCTGCACGTTGCTGGGAACATTTCGCGCTGTGGGCGACCGCCCCCGGAGTATCCGCCACCGCCGCCTCCGCCGCGCTGTGCCTTGCGTGCCGCACGGCAATCGGGGCAGCGGCTGGGCTTGTTCGTGAAGCCCTTCGAAGCGAAAAATTCCTGCTCGCTGGCGGTAAAGGTGAACGCCGCGCTGCAATCAACGCAGGCCAGGGTCTCGTCGGTGTACGTCGTTTTCTCCGAGCGTCGTTTAGTGTGACAGACGGAGGACGTACGTCCGCAGCCGCTCCGCATGTGACGCACTTCTGCAGAGCCGGGCACTTAAGAGTATGACACAGAATCCCGGCCTGGGGTTGCGCCGGGGCTCCTCGGTGCGGGCACGAGGACAAGAAGACCCGGCCCTTTTCGACCGGGTCCTCTTCCACACTGAAGAGAGCAACTTCGCTCTTCAGCGTGAGTCAACGTCAGAACGGGATCTCGTCCTCGAGCTCGTCTTCGCCTCCGGCGCCTCCGCCCACAGCTGCGCCGCGCGGCGTAAACTGGCGGACGTTGTCGGCGTTGCCGTTGCCGTTCGCGTACGAGCCGTTCTCGCCGTTTGCGCGGTTGGCGCGGTCGAGCATTTGCATCACGCTGACGACGACCTCGGCGGCTTTGCGCTTCTCGCCTTCCTTCGTTTCGTAGGAACGGATCGAAAGGCGACCGTCGACGAGGACGCTCATCCCTTTCTTCAAGTACGTGTTGCAGGTCTCGGCGAGCTTGTCCCACGCGACGCAGTCGATGAAATCGGTCTCTTCTTGCTGCTTCGAGCGGCGATTCACGGCGAGCGTGAACTTCGTCACCGCAGCGCCGCTTTGGATGTAGCGGATCTCGGGATCGCGGACGAGATTCCCCACCAAAACGATTTTGTTATAGCTTCCGGCCATTGCTACGGTCCTTTCTTCGTCTGAATGCAACGATGCGGAGGCGCCGGCCGGTGTAGCCCCCGGCGTGGCGCGCTGGGTTTGATAACGTCAGCTTAAACTCGACCCGTGCCAGGTGCCTGGCATCCGGGCGAGGTCAGTTCTGCGAAGGCTGGCCGATCGACGGCGAGGGGGACGCCTGCGGCGGGGGCGCCGGGGCGGGCGGCGGGCTGTGGAAAACCTGGGGGTTCTCCGGCCGGATCAGCAGGGCGCGAAGCACGTTCTCGTTGAGCCCGAGGAGCCGCTCCAGCTCCTTTGCCTGAGCGGCGTCGCTCTTGAAGCGCATGACGACGTAGTAGCCCTCGCGGACGTCGGCGATCTCGTAGGCCAGGCGGCGCTTGCCCATGCGCTCGATGTCCCCGACGACCTCGCCGCCGTTTTGGCGGAGCTGGTCGGCGACGTGCGCGATCTGCGCCTCGGTTTCGGCCTCTTCGAGCTGAGGCCGCAAGATGTACGTAACTTCGTAATCGAGCGTCGTAGTAGGCATTCTCTTCCCTCTTCGGACACCGCGGTCGCGGCGGCCCGCGGCGAGCGCGAGCAGCGGGGTGGGCATGAACCCCGAGAGTCTATCACGCGCCGCCGCCGAACGGCAAGGACAGTGCTTGCTCGGGTCGCAGGGTTCCTCATCCTCGTGGCGGCGTTCGTGTTGGCCGGCTTGGGGGTCGCGCGCGCAAGCGAAGTTCCGCTGCAGCCGGGCGCCTCGGAACGGCTTCTCGGCAACGTCGACGCGCTCGTCGATCCGACCGGCCGACTCACCGCAGAAGACGTGGCAGCGGGGCGCGGCGGACCGTGGCGCGCGTTGCACGAGCTGCCGGGATCCGGCGCCGGCGAGATCGCCGCGTGGTACCGAATCCGCTTCCAGCACGCGCGCAGCGACGACAACGTATACGCCGTCGTTTGGCCCGGTGTAGTCGGCCGCGTCGATCTTTCCTGCGACCTCGGCGGAAGCTTTTCGCACGCCAGCGGCGGCTACGACGCGCCGGCAAAATCGCTCAGCGAGCACATCTTGGTCATCCCGCCGAGCGATTACGAGCGCGTCTGCTACTTGCGCGCGCTGACCGGGTTCTATCGCAGCTCGCCGATGGTCGTAACGCTCAACAGCGCGCTCGCCGGCGATACGCCGGTCGCCACCACGTTCGGCGGGTTTTTCATTGCGATCGCGCTCTTCAATCTCGTTCTCTTCCTTTTGGTACGCGACCGGTCGCTCTTGATCTATTGCGGCGTCATGGTGGTCCTGCTCGCGTTGCTGGCCACGGACGACGCAATCTGGCGATTCGTTCCCAGCACGCCGTTCCTGCGCGAGACGTCGCACGCATTCTTCGGATGGCTCTATTTCGCCGGAACGGCGCTCTTCGCGCGCGAGTTTTTGCGCCTTCCGAAGGACGACCCCGTGATGGAGCGGTGGGTGCTCGGCCTCGCGCTGGCGAGTGCGCTCGGCCTCTTCACCGGACTCTTGCCTTCGCAGCCGCCGTGGCTCGACGTCTTCACGTCGACACTCGTCATCATCCTCTTAGTCGCGATCTTCATTGCGGGCGTCCGGGCAATGCGACGGGGATTCCGCGCGGCTCGCTTCTTCGTCCTCGCGAGCGGCGGCGTCGCACTCGGTGTTGCGACGAACCTCCTCGTGCTGGGGTTGCAGCTGCCGGGCCCGAGGATCGTCGTCGATTTGTTCGAGATCTCGATCGGATGGGAGGCGCTGATGCTTACGGTCGCCCTTGCCGACCGGATGAATCAGCTCTCGAAGCAAAACGTCGAGCTCGAACGAAGCCGCGCGCAACTTCAGGTGCTGGCCGAGCACGACGGTTTGACCGGCGTCGCCAACCGGCGCGCGTTCGATCAACGCTTGCGAGAGGAATGGAATCGTGCGCTGCGCTCGGGCGACGCGATCGGGCTGCTGATGATCGACGTCGATCACTTCAAGGCGTACAACGATACCCTCGGGCACGTTGCCGGCGACGAGTGCCTCGAACGCGTCGCCAAGACGTGCGAAGCGTCGCTCAAACGCGGCGGGGACTTCTTCGCTCGCTATGGAGGCGAAGAGTTCGCCGCTATCCTGACGACGCGAACCGACGAAGATCTGCTCGTCGTCGCGGAGCGCATGCGCCGTAGCATCTACGATCTGGGGATCGCGTATCCGGCGGGCGCGGACGGCGTCGTCACGATCAGCGTCGGGACCGCTCGCTACACCCCCCAACCCGACGAAAACCCTACGGTCCTCGTCAAAGCGGCCGACGCCGCGCTCTACGAAGCGAAGTTTGGCGGCCGGAACCGGGTCATCGGCGGAATCAAGCTTTCTGAGACCGCCCTGAGATGACGCCCGGGGTCGCCAGCGAATCGCCCCAGGTCAGGACCACCGCTTGCAAATAGCCCATTTCGCAGTCACACGCCGCGTGACCGTCGCGATGATCGCGACGGCGCTCGTCGTGCTGGGCATTTTTGCTTTTCCGCGCCTGCCGATCGCGCTGCTCCCGAACTTCCAACCGCCGACCGTTTCGGTTACGATCAACTATCCGAACGTCGCGCCGGAGACGATGGAAGTCTCCGTAACGCGCCCGGTCGAGAACGCCGTCAGCCGCGTCGCCGGGATCGACATTTTGCAATCCGATTCGTTCCAAGGGAGCTCGCAAGTCACCGCGCGCTTCAAGTTCGGGACGAACATCGACATCGCCGCCGTGCAGATTCAACAGCAGATCTCGCGGATCATGAACCAGCTCCCGAACGATCCGAATCTCCAGCAGCCGATCATCGTCAAGGCGGACCCTAGTTCACTCCCGGTCGTCTTCGCGTTCGTCACCGACAGCGGCCGCACGCTCAGCGATCTCGGAGATCTGTGGAGCAACGAGCTCTCGGACGAGTTTGCAGCGATCCCCGGCGTCGCGACGGTTGGGATTCTCGGCTCCGCGCAGCGCGCGATCATGGTCGAACCCAACTCTCGCCTGCTCAGCGCGAACGGCCTTTTCCCCGACTTTCTCGTCCAACGGCTCGCGCAAGAGAACATCGACTTGCCGGCCGGGATCGCGGGCGTTGGAACGCGCGAATATCAAATCCGGACCAACTCGCTGTTCAAGACCGCGGACGACGCGGCGAACATCGTCGTCTCGGTGCGCAACGGGACGCCGATCTACCTAAGAGACGTCGCCAAAGTGAGCGACTCGATCGAAGAACTGCGGATCTTCACCCGGCTCAACGACGTCAACGGCATCCGCATCTCGGTCACGCCGCAGCCTGACGCCAACGTCGTCACGGTTGCGAACCAAGTGTATAAAAAGATAGCCGAGATCGAAAAACGCTATCCTACGATGAAGTTCGGGATCGTCTTGGATCAGCGCGGCTTCATCCAAGAGTCGATCACCGCGCTCGAGCACACCGCCCTCTACGGCGCGATCCTCGCGATTCTGGTGATCCTGCTCTTCTTGCACTCTTACCGGTCGACGCTGATCGTCGCCATTACGATTCCCATCTCGATCTGCGGAACGCTCTTCGCCGCATACCTCTTCGGCTTCTCGTTGAACACGATGACGCTGGGCGGTCTCGCGCTGGCGGTCGGGCTCATCGTCGACGACGCGATCGTCGTGATCGAGAATATCTTCCGCCACATGCACATGGGCGAGTCTCCGCGGCAAGCGGCGGAGAATGCGACGGCGCAAATTCTCAGCGCCGTCATAGCGTCGACCGTCACCGTGATCACGGTGTTCTTTCCGCTGCTGCTCGTCCCCGGTCTCCAAGGACTGATATTCGGCCCCTTCGCCCTGATGGTAATGAGTGCCGTCGCGATCTCGCTGCTAATCGCGCTGACGACCGTTCCAATGCTCGCGAGCCGGATGCTCAGCGCTAAGGACGAGCATCAAACGTACCCCTTTGCGCGCTGGTTCGACGAGCGGTACCGTCGCTTCGAGATTTGGTACAGCCGCCGCCTGGAGTGGGCGGTCGACCATCCCGGGGTCGTCCTCGGCGTAGGCGCGGCTTCGTTTGCGGTCGCCTTGATCATGATTCGCCTCGGCGCCGTCGCCACCGAAGTCTTCCCTCAGAGCAACTCGCGCTTCGCGCGCTTCGACGTCACGGCGCCAAC
>JAFAMS010000065.1 GCA_019233165.1 Vulcanimicrobiota bacterium
AGATGACGTGTTCGATCGGGCCGTGCGGGCGGACGACCGGATCGTCGCGGAGCGGCACACCGCCTGCGAGATGCCGGACGCGCGCGTCCCCGGCGGCGGCGTGGGCGTCGTCCGGGATCGTGGTCGTACGGATCGAGCCGATCGTGATCGCGCCGATGTAGTTCGGATCGCGCGCCCTCAGCGGCGCGAAAGCCGCGTCGCTGTGGCTCCCTTCGCCGTAGCCGTTTGCAACGTAGAGCGTCTGGGGCGTCGCAGCGACCGCCGTCGGATACCAGCCCGACGGCACCGCGCCGATTCGGCGCAACGAAGCCTCGGGTCCGATCGCGAGAACGTAGACCGCGTTCGCCGCACCTGCCGCGACGTAGAGCCGCCGTCCATCCGGAGCGACCGCGAGCGCATTCGGTGAATTTCCGGTCAGGGAGCCTTCGTCGAGACGAAGCTCGACGACGCTCGGCGGCGTCGCGCTCGGCGCGCGGAGGTCGACGATCGAAAGCGAGTCGTCGTCAGCGTTCGCGACGTACAAGTGGTTCCCGTCGGGCGCGAGCGCAAGCGCCTCCGGGTGCGTACCGACCTGGATCTGCCGCACGACTTTTCGGGAAGCGAGATCGACGGCGTCAACGGCGCGCTCCCCCCACGCGCTCGCAAAGAGCGTCTTGCGATCGGGCGCGACGACGAGCGCGCTCGGATGCCGTCCGACCGCAGCGGCGGCGAGGAGCGTTCCTGGAGCTTCGTCGACGAGCGCGACCTGCGCGGCCGACTCGCATGCGGCTGCCAGCGTCTTCGCGTCGATGCGCGCGACTGCCGCCGGCCAGCATCCCGCTGCGAGCTCGATCGTCCGGTCGACCGCGTTCTTGGCGAGATCGACGTGCACGAGCGCATCGGCGTTCGCGCCGGCGATCCACGCTCCGCGGCCGTCGGGATCAACGAGTGGGATCCCATACGCTCCCTTGAGGGCGACGACGCCGAGCTCGGCAAGCGTGCGCGCATCGAGGACGCGGAGCGCAGGCGGCTTGTAACCGCCTTCGACGACGAGCAGTCGCGCGCCGTCGGGCGTGAGCGCGAGCCCTTCGGGGAGCGTCCCGACCGCTTCGACGGCACCCGCCGGCGCGTCGATGCTGCGGCCCGTCGGAAGCAGCGTCGGCGGAGTCGAGAGCGCCGCGAGCGCGACGAGTCCGGACGCCGCCACGAGCGCGAGAGCGAGCGCGATCCGTTTCATGCGTTCGTCGTGTTGGTTCGGCGCCGTACGAGTTCCCGCCGCACGCGCACGAATCCGAAGACGGCGAGCGCGAGCAGCGCATCGATCCAATCGTGGATCGCGTTCGGCAAGATCGGATTGACGAACGCTCCGAGCAAGAGCCCGACGACCGCCGCTCCCAGACCGCGGATCGCCGCCGCGGCGAGGACGTTTGCGCGAATCTCGCGCCAGAACGGGACGACTCCGAAGATCAAGAAAAACGAAGGCGCAAAGATCGCGCACGTTCCCACAATTGCGCCGAGCGCGCCGCCCGGGCCGATCGCGGCGAGCGCACCGAGATACGCCGCGAACGTGAAGAGCGGTCCCGGCATCGCTTGCGCGGCGCCGTAGCCGGCGAGGAAGCGCGTCTCGTCGAGCCACCCGGGGACGAACGAGGCGGAGAGCAGCGGCAGCACGACGTGACCTCCGCCGAAGACGAGCGAGCCCGCGCGAAAGAATGCGGCGGCGAGCGCGACGTCGGGAGAAAGCCGCGCGAAAACCCAGAGCGCGACCGCGACGAGCGCGAAGAGGACGAGGACGGACGCGGCCGTTCCGCGCGAGAGCGGGAACGCGAGCGGCGCCGGTGCCTCCGCCTCTCTTCGAAGGAAGGCGAGTCCCGCGAGCGCGCCGAGACCGAGAACGGCGAGTTGGCCGACGGTTCCGGGAAGCGCGAGGACGAGCGCGGCGCAGACGAGCGCCAGCGCGCCGCGCAAGAGATCGGGCGTCAGCGTCCGCGCCATCGTGAGAATCGCGTCGGCGACGACCGCTACCGCGACGAGAAGCAAGAGATGAATCCACCAGGTGCTGCGAGCCAACGGGAGCCCGGTCGCGACGAGGGTCATGAGAATTGCCGACGGCAGCGTGAATCCGAGCCAGGCCGCAAAGGCGCCGCCCGCGCCGGCGCGCAGCGTCCCAAGCAGCATCCCGACTTGGCTCGACGTCGGACCCGGCAAGAAGCTGCACAACGCGACGATCTCGCCGAAGGTCGCGTCGTCGACCCATCGCCGCCGCTCGACGAAAGCAGCGCGGAAATAGCTCAAGTGCGCGATCGGCCCCCCGAACGAGCGCATTCCCAAGCTCAAGAATGCAAGAAAGACCTCGCGCATGACGCGAGCAACTTTGTGTGCGAAACCGCCCGCTCCCGTCGCGGGACTTCCGGGACGCCGAAGCGAAGCGCGAACGTCTTATGAAACTCGACGATCTGACGGTTTATGCGCAAGGGCGTTTCATGCGATACGCCGACGCGAAAGTCGGCCTGCTGACCCACGGATTGCAGTACGGTACCGGCTGCTTCGAAGGCGTCCGTGGATTCTGGGACGACGCCGAACGCGAGCTGTATATCCTGCATCCGCGCGATCATTACGTCCGCCTGCACGCCTCGGCCAAGATTCTCATGATGCAGCTCGAGCAATCGCCCGACGAGCTGGTCGAGATTACGGTCGAGCTTTGCACGCGCAATCGCTTCGAGCGTGAGATCTACATCCGGCCGTTCGTCTACAAGTCGGACGAGGCGATCGGCGTCCGGCTCCACGACGTCGGCGACGCGTTCGCGATCGTCGCACTGCCGTTCGACAGCTATTTCGGCGCAGCCGCCGGATTGCGCGCGTGCGTGAGCTCGTGGCGCCGGATCGACGATACGGCGGCTCCTGCCCGTGCGAAAGTAACCGGGATTTACATCAATTCGGCGCTTGCGAAGAGCGACGCGCTGCTCAACGGCTTCGATGAAGCGATTCTGCTCTCGCACGACGGCCACGTCTCCGAAGGCTCGGCCGAGAACTTCTTCATGGTCAAGGACGGGGCGCTCGTAACCCCCGACGCGACGCAAAACATACTCGAGGGCGTAACGCGCCGCTGCGTGATGACGATCGCGCGCGACCTCGGGATCCCGCTCGTCGAACGCGCGATCGACCGCAGCGAGCTCTACACCGCGAGCGAAGCGTTTTTCACGGGAAGCGCGGCGGGCGTGATGCCGATCGAGTCGATCGATCGTCGCCCGGTCGGCGACGGCCGCATCGGCAAGACGACGAAGGCGATCGCCGACGTCTACGAGCGCGCGGTGCGCGGCAAGGAAGCGAAATACCGCGACTGGGTCACGCCGGTCTACCGGCGAGCATCGCTCGCACCGCATCGACGATCCGCCTGACCGGCTCGCGGCGGTAGTCCCAGCGCGCGTCCTCGGGCGGTTCCGGGACGATCATCGTTGCGTTCGCTTCGAAAAGTAAGATCCGTCCGGCGGAATCGAGCGCGAAGTCGATCCCGGCGAACTCGAGGTCGAGCGTTCGTACGATTCGCTCGAGTGCGGCGAGCGCGCGCGGGCCGAGCGTCGCGTGCATGTCGTCGAGGAATGCCGCGTCGGCTTCGCGATTCGGCGCGTTCTCGGCCATATCGGCGCTGAAGTAGTGGACCTTCCAGTCTTTAGAGATCGCAAGGTGGAGCGGGTAGAGGACGCGGTCGACGGCGATCGCGCGATACTTACGAAACCGGCCTTCGCCGTCGCGGGCGTCGAGATATTCGATCGCCAAAACGGCGGCGCCGGGAAGCTCGGCGAGCGCGAAGGCCAACTGTTCGGCGCTCTCAACCTTGACGAAATGCTCGCCGGTATGAAATCCGGGGACGCGCAGCAAAATCGGCCACGCGAACCCCGCTGCGCCGAGGACGCCTGCAGCGTCGCCTTCGAGCGCGCGACGTGGGAAGGTCGCATAGCGCGGGGTCACGACGTCTGCGAGCGCTCCGAGCCGGCGAGCGTTGTCGACGCGCCCGGTTTGGAGAACCGCGCGCGGGCGGTTGACGACCGGCGCGGCCGTTTTCCGTAGGACCGCTTCGGCGGCGACGAGCGCCGCGGCACATCGATCCGCGTCGCCGATCAGGTTGAAGACGCGCTCGTGCGGCGGCAGGGGCTCGCCGTCGTACCGGTCGACGATGAGGGTCGCGACCTCGAAGATCTCCGGCGTCAGGAACGATGAGAGCGGGACGTTCCCTTCGCCTTCGACGCCGACGATGAGGAGCCGAAAGGGGTCCGCGCACCGCGCCGGCGCGATTGCGATCGGCCGGCTGCGCAGCGTTCGGCCGGGAAGCGCGCTGCTCGGATCGAGCTCGAGCGCGCGCCGAAAGTGCTCGACGGAGCCCTCGAGCTCGCCTTCGTCGCGCAAAAGTTGCGCGAGCCTCGCGTGTGCGCGCGCGTGTTCCGGCGCTTCGGCGAGGATCGCGGTCAGCTCGGTTTTCGCTTCCGCCGTGCGCTCGAGCGCGCCCAAGACGGCCGCGCGTTCGTAGCGCAACTCGAGCGACGGATCGAGGACGAGCCGCAGCTCCAACTCCTCGAGCCGCATCTCGAGCGCGAGGACGGCGTACGCCGGAGGGAGGTCGGCGCTACTGATTTTGCGGGGGTGGTTCTTGTGTTGCCGGCGGCGCTGCGGGCTCTTGCGACGGCGAAAGCCACCGCTGCAAGTCCGGAGAGCTCAGAGTGGGATGGGTCAGCTGCTCGACCGGTGCGAGCCCGTTCTCGGCACGCCAATCCGCGAATCGTTCCATCGCCTGATATGCGAGCCAAGAGACGCCGCGGATGAACCTGCGACCGGTGTCGAGCGTCGGAAGGCCGGTCGTCATTACCGCAATCACGTAAGGCTCGCGCTCGCTTTCGACGATCCCGACGTCGTTGAGCGTATCGTGCAGCGAGCCGGTCTTGTGCGCGATCTTGAGCTCTTTCGGGAGCGGGACCGGAAGGAGCGTGTTATGGCGCTGGCCTTCCATGATCGCGATCATCTGCCGCGAGCTCCAGGGATCGACGAGCTCGTCGCGCGCCATCGCATCGAGCAGATGGAGCATGTCCCCGGCGCTCGAGCGAAGCGAGCGGATGTCGCCGTCCGAGCGAATGTAATCGGCGACGCGCGTGTGGAGCAGGCCGAGATCGCTCATCGTCGCGTTGATGTGCTGGCGGCCGACGAGGCGAATGAGCATGTTGGTCGCGGTGTTGTCGCTGTCGGTAATCATTCGCCACAGGAGCGCCTGTACCGAGTAGCCCGTTCCGAGCGGTGCGTCGCAGAGCGAGCCCCAGCCCCAGTCGCGGTCTCTCGCCGTCAAATGCACGACTTGTCCGAGATCGACGCGGCCTTCGGACATCTGACGGAAGACCTCCACCATCACCGGAATCTTGATCGTCGAAGCGGCCGGCATGCTCGCGTTCGGATTGATTCCCGAGATCGCGCCGGTCGCGAGGTCTTCGATCGCAACCGCGACGCGGCCGGGTGCGTGTTGCGTCGCGATCGCGAGACGCATCTGAAGGTCGGCGAGCGGCGCAGGGAGCGCAGCCGACGCGTTCGCAGTCGCGCTCAGCATCAACGCTGCGATAACACCAAGACGAAGGAGTCGCGTAACCCTCATACTCCTAGAGCTCGCCCCGCAAAATTGGCTTCTACCGTCCGTGATGAAGCGGATTGGTGTGACGATTCGCCTCGACGGGCAGCCCTTCTTGCTTTATCGGACCGGCACGTACGGGATTCCATCGGCGGCCGGAGCTCGCGCCCGTCCGGCAAAGCCGGCGAGGGCGACGAGGGCGGCGACGTACGGCAGCGCTTGCATCAGCTCGCTCGGGATCCCGCTGCGCTGGAGGGTGTATTGCAACGCGGAGAACGCGCCGAAGAACAGCGCCGCCCCCGTCGCTCCCAGCGGGTTCCAGCGGCCGAAGATCACGGCGGCGAGCGCGATGAAGCCACGGCCGGCGCTCATCCCGTCGGAGTAGAGATCGAGTTCCGCCATCGCCAAGAAGACGCCGCCGAGCGCCGCGAACGCCCCGCCGGTCGCGGTCGCCCACAAGCGAACGCGCAGCGGATCGATCCCGGCGACCTCCGCGGCGCGCGGATTTTCGCCGCACGCACGAACGTGCAGACCGCCGCGCGTCCTAAAGAGGAAGAGATGGAGCAGCACGGCCAGCACGAGCGCCGCGACGACCATCGCCGTCTCGCCGCCGGTCCCGAGCGCGGCCACTTGCTTCGAGGCGCCGGGCTGCCCGAACACGACGACCAGACCGTAGGCGGCGCCGCCCAGCGCGATGAGGTTGATCCCCGTGCCGGCGACGATCTGTTCGACGCGAAAGCGGGTCGCCGCAATTCCCAAGAGCGCGCCGAGGAGCGCACCGGCAAGGACACCGGCGGCGGCGCCGGCTTGCGCGTTGCCCGTCGCGTAGGAGACGCACACGCCGGTGAACGCGCCGATCGCAATCATCCCTTCGAGCCCGATGTTGATCACGCCGGAACGCTCGGAGAGGACGCCGCCGAGCGCGGCGTAGATGACCGGCGTCGCCTTGATCAGCGTGAGCCAGACGAAGTCGATCATCGCTTGAACGCTCTGCGACCCGAGAGGACGAGGATGATCGCGCCTTCGATCGCGGTCACGACGTCGCGCGGAACGTTCGCGGCCGCCTGCATCCCGATCGCGCCGTTCTGCAGAATGCCGAAAACGAACGCCGCCACCGTAACGAGCAGCGGGTCCAACTCGCCGACGAGCGCGACGGCGATCGCGATGAAGCCGTAGCCGGGTGAAAGCGCGAGGTTGAACCGGTGCAGGACGCCGGTGACGATCGTCGCGCCGCCGAGCCCCGCGAACGCGCCCGAAGCGGCCATCGTCCAAAACGCGGTCTTCGCCAAGTCGATCCCAGCGCGCCGGGCCGTCTCGGGGGCATCGCCGGCGGCGCGCAACTCGTAGCCGATCACCGTCGCGCGCAGAACCCAGCGCAGAACGAATGCGAGTGCGAGCGCGAGCAAAAGCGCGATCGTCAGCCGCGTATCGGGGATCAAGGCCGGGAGCCACGACGACGGCGGGAGCGGCGTCGTCTCGTGTCCCCCGATGAGATAGCCTGCGAGAAGTGCGGCGATGATGTTGAGCATCAGCGTCGCGATCACTTCGTTTGCCGCGAAGCGCGCGCGCAGCAAGCCGGCGAGCGCGCCCCAGACGCCGCCGCCGAGCGCGCCGGCGGCGAGGAGGAGCGGGATTGCGACGATCGCCGGACCGGCGAGCCGTTCGCCGAGGAGTCCGGCGACGAGACCGCCGGCGATCAGCTGGCCCTCGGCGCCGATGTTGAAGAGCCCGGCGCGAAACGCGAGCGTGACGCCGAGCGCGGGGAAGAGCAGCGAGGTCGTCGCGACCAGCGTTTCCGCGATTTCCTGCGAGCTTCCGAGCGCGCCGATCAAGAGCGCCGCGAAACCGTCGAGCGGGCTGACCCCGGCGACGAGCATCGCAACGCTGCCGAAGACGACGACGATCGCGAGCGCGATCGCCGCATCGCGGCTCGCGGTCGCGCTCACGAGCCGCCGGCCATCAGCGCGCCGATCCGGCCGCGATCGAAGCCTTCGCGCGCGAACGTCCCGGCGATTCTGCCGCGGAAGAGGACGACGATGCGGTCGGCGAGTGCGAAGAGCTCGTCGAGCTCGAACGAGACGAGCAAGATCGCGCTTCCCGCATTGCGCGCCTCGATCAAGCGGGACTGCACGAGCGCGGCGGCGCCGACGTCGATCCCGCGCGTCGGCTGGTAGGCGAGGACGAACGCGGGCTCGCCTGCGAGCGCACGTCCGACGACGACCTTCTGTTGGTTCCCGCCCGAGAGTCCGCGCATCGGCGCTTGCGGCCGCGGCGGCCTGACGTCGAACTGCTCGATGATCTCTTGCGCGAAGGCAACGCTCGCACCGCGATCGATCTGCGGCCCCTTGTGGAACGCAGGGGAGCGCTGACGGCCGAGCAGCACGTTCTCGGCAATCGTCCAGTCCAGCACGAGACCCTCGCGCTGGCGGTCTTGCGGGATCGTTCCGCGCGAGCCGCGGAGCTCGAGCGTTCCGTCGTGCGGAATCGTCCCGGCGAGCGCGTCGGCGAGCGCGGTTTGTCCGTTCCCCTCGACTCCCGCGATTCCGACGATCTCGCCGGGTGCGATTTCCAAGTCGAACTCTTCGATCGCATCGGCCTCGCTGCGGGCGCTCAGCCGCCTCGCGCGCAGCGCCGGTTCTGCCGCGTTCGGCGTCGCGGCGCGCTGCGCGAGCGGCGGAAGCTCGCCGCCGACCATCGCTTGGGCGAGGGCTTGGACGCTGGTCTGCGCCGTCTGCATTTGCGCGACGATCTTCCCGGCGCGCATCACGCTGACCGTCGAAGCGTACGCAATCACTTCGGCGAGCTTGTGCGTGACGACCATGATCGCCGTTCCGCGCCGCGCGAGCGCGACGATCGTCGCGAAGAACGACGCGATCTCACTCGGCGCGAGGACCGCCGTCGGTTCGTCGAGCAGCAGGATTGCGGGTTCCCGTTCGAGCTCGCGCAACAGCTCGACGCGCTGCTTGATCCCGATCGGGAGCGTTTCGACGAGCGCGTCCGGGTCGACGGCGAGCCCGTGGCGAGCCGCGAGCTCGTTCACTTGTGCGCGCGCGGCGGCAACGTCGATCCGCCAGCCGCGCCGCGGCTCGCGCCCGAGCAGCACGTTTTCCCAAACCGTCAGGCGGTCGACGAGCTCGAAGTGCTGATGGACGAGTCCGACGGGACCGCGCGACTCCACCGTGCCCGCATCCGGAGCGAGCGCTCCGAACGCGACGTTTGCGAGCGTCGACTTACCCGCGCCGTTCTCACCGACGAGCGCGTGGATCGTCCCCGCTTCGAGCGCGAGATCGGCGCCGTCGACGGCGACGACGTCGCCGAAACGTTTGACGATCCCGCGCAGGGCGAGCGCTACGGTGCCGGTACCGGCTTGAATCGTTCGAGCTCCTCGCGCGTCGACGGCGGGACGATCTTGCCGTCGACGATCGCGTTGCGAATGCGGGCGATCCGTGCGATGTTCGCTTCGCCGATCGCAATCTTGGTGTAGCGGAAATCGGTCAGCCCGACGCCGTCTTGCGCGAGACCGAGGACGATGTGCCCCGACGGCCGCTTCCCGGCTACGGCGTCGCGACAAACGCGCAGCACGGCGTTGTCGACGCGTTTGACCATGCTCGTGAGCACTTTCCCGGGCGCGAGTCCGTCTTGATTGGAGTCGACGCCGATGACGTAGCGCCCCGCGCGCTGCTTCGCCTCCTCGATCGCACCGAGCCCCGCTTTCCCGGCTGCGGCGTACACGATGTCGGCGCCTTGATCGTAGAGAACGCCGGTCAGCTCTTTTCCGGCGGCGACGTCGTCGAACGAACCGACGTATTTCACGAGGACTTTCGTGGTGGGATCGATTTCGCGCGTCCCGGCGGCGAAGCCCGCTTCGAACTTGCGCAGCAGCGGGATGTCCATCCCGCCGAGGAACGCGACGCTCTTCGTCTTCGTGACGAGCGCCGCGAGCGCGCCGGCCAAGAACGAGCCGTCTTCCTCCTTGAACGTCACCGACTCGACGTTGGGAGCGTCGACGACCGCGTCGACGATCGCGAACGAGCGATCGCCGAAGCGTCGCGCTACCTCCGAGAGATCCTTGTTCATCAAGAATCCGATCGCAAAGATCTCGGCAAAACGCTCGGTCGCAAGGACCGTCAGGTTCGGCTGGTAGTCGGCCGCCGATTTCGATTGCAGCACCTGGATCTGCGCCCGGGCACGGCTCTTGCACGCGACGAGGCCGGCGTACGCGGAGTCGTTGAACGAGCGGTCGCCGAGTCCGCCGACGTCGGTGACCATCCCGACTTTGACCTTGCCTTGCGACGTCGAGCGGCCGCACCCGCCGAGTACGACGCAGCACGCGACCAGGGCCGACGTGAGGCAAAATGCCGCACGAGCGATCATTGCCCGGCTTGTACGCGAATCTTCGCGGAGTGCCTTCGTCGCGGGGCGAAGAGAGAACGCGATGGCCGATCGCCCGACCGAACGAAAACGCCTTTCCGTCCTGCAAGTCCTGGCGACGATCGCACTCGGCGCCCTGCTGATCTATGGAGTCGCCACGTTCTTCGGCCGCCTGCAGGGGACGGTCATCATCGTGATCGCCTCGACGTTTTTCGCCTACCTCACGTATCCGCTCGTGCGCTACCTCGCGCGGCAGATGCCGGTCATCTTGGCGATCGTCTTGATCTATCTGGCTCTGCTCGCGGCAATCGGTCTGGTCGTCACGCTCCTCGTCCCGCCGCTGCTCACCGATGCGTCGCTCTTCATTCGAGGGTTGCCGCGCCTGATCTCGACGCTCTCCGCCGAGATCGCCGATCCGACGAACAAGCTGTTCGCCTGGATGCCGCCCGGACTGCGGGGATACGTCGCCACGTTGCCCCAGCAGCTGCTCTTGGCGCTGCAGCACTACGGCTTCACGGCGGCGCAGCAGGTCGCGACCTACTTGTTTTCCGTCGTCTCGATCATCGCGACGGTCGTCGTCGTACCCGTTCTGACCGCCTACATGATCTTGGATTCCGAGAATCTGCTCCGCACGTTTCTCGGACTCTTCCCCGAGCGCGGGCGCCCGAAAGCAAAAGCGGTGCTCGCCGACCTCGACCGCGTGCTGGGCGGATTCATCCGCGGCCAGCTGATCGATTGCGTGATCGTCGGCGTGCTGATCTTCATCATGCTCACGATCTTGCGCGTTCCCTACGCATATCTGATCGCCGTGGTCGCCGGAGTCTTGAACTTCGTCCCATACTTAGGCGCGATCGTCGGTTTCATTCCTTCGGTGATCCTCGCCCTCGTGTACAATGGGCCCACGAACGCGCTGATCGTCGGGCTTTCGTTTGCGGCGATTCAACAACTCGACGGGAACGTGATCGTCCCGCGCATCATGCGGGAAAGCGTCGGCCTCTCGCCGGTTTGGATCATCCTCTCGATCATCGCGTTCAGCGAGCTCTTCGGCCTCGTCGGGACCTTCGTCGCCGTCCCGGTCGCCGCGATGCTCCGCGTGCTCAAGATGCATTTCTTGCCAGATCCGGTCGAGCCGCACGAAGCCAAGCCCTCACCGGCCGACGAAGCCCTGCGCCTGGACGAGGAAGAGATTGCAAGTGTCGAGCGTTAGCCGCGTCGACGTCATAGGCGTCCCGATGGACTTGGGCGCCGACCGCCGCGGCGTGGATATGGGCCCATCCGCGGTGCGCTACGCGCGCCTCGGCGACCAACTACGGGGCTTGGGAATCGAAGAGATTGTCGACCACGGGAACCTCGCCGTACCCGATCGGGAGCTCGCCGGTCTTCGCCGTGGCGACGAGCCGAAGTACATCGCCGTCATCCGCCAAGTGTGCGATCTGCTCGCAGTCGTCGTGCAGGAAGCGATCGCGAGCGGCGGATTCCCGCTCGTCCTCGGCGGCGATCACTCGATTGCGATGGGGACGCTCGCCGGTTTGCGGCGCGGCCGCGGCAAAGCCGCCGGCTTGATCTGGTTCGACGCGCACGCCGACATCAACACGCCGTCAACGACACCCTCGGGAAACGTGCACGGGATGCCGGTTCACTACGCGATCGAAAACGGCGATCTCGATCCCGCGCGCAGCGTTCTGATCGGGTTGCGCGACGTCGATCCGGGCGAGAAAGCGACGATCCGCGCGCTCGGGGTGCGCGCGTTCACGATGAGCGACGTCGACCGGCTCGGGATGGAACGCGTCGTCGATGAAGCGATCTCGCTCGCCGGAAACGGAACGCCGATCCACGTCTCGTTCGATATGGACGGAATCGATCCGAGCGAGGCGCCCGGCGTCGGGACGCCGGTCAAAGGCGGCCTCACGTACCGCGAGGCGCACCTCGCGCTCGAAGAGATCGCCGCGACCAAGAAGCTGGGCTCGCTCGAAGTCACCGAGATCAACCCGATCTTCGATCGGGAGAACCGCACCGCGATTCTGGCGGTCGAGCTCGTCCTCAGCGCGCTCGGAAAGACGATCCTCTAACTCAGGGCGCCGCTGCGATCCGCAAGCGTCCGTCGAAGGCGATCCCGTCGCGTTCGACCGGCGCGTAGCGCGCCGCAAGCAGACGTTTGCGCACGTCGTCGAGCAGCGCGGGATCGATCCCCGTTGCGGTGATCCGAACCTCGGTCGCCCTGCCCTGATCGTCGACGGAAACAACGACCGTCCCGCGTTTGCCGAGCAGCGCCACGACTTCGTCGTAGAGTCCGCGGTCGAGGAGCGTCGGCGAATCGCTGTGCGAGCCCCAGTTGCCGGGACCGAGAATCCCGCGCGTCGATTTTGCGTCGTTCGCCGTCTCGACCCCGACGCTGGGATTCGCCCCGGCGGTATTCGGCTGAACGCGGGA
>JAFAMS010000082.1 GCA_019233165.1 Vulcanimicrobiota bacterium
CTCACGCCGACGGCGCTGACGCCGAGCGCGCAGAGCCCCCGCACGAGCGCCTTGTTCACGCTGGCGCAGAGGACGGCCTCAACGACGCCGAGCGACTGCCGCCCCGTGACGCGAAGGCCTGCCACCCGCTTTTCGACGATCCCCCGCTCGGCGAGCGCCGCATCGATCGCCGGCCCGCCGCCGTGGACGAGGGCCACCTTGTGTCCCTCCCGATGGAGGGCGGCACAGTCCGCAAGGACCGGGTCGTCCGGGGGTCCGGTCATGGCGTTCCCGCCGTACTTAACGACCAGAATCATCTTGCATGATTATGCATATTTTCGTATACTTATGCAGCCGTGCCGATCCTGATGCCCGTCTCACCGCTCTTGGGCCGGAGCCTCCTCCGAGTCACCGACCTCACCGCGGTCGAGCTGAACACCCTGCTCTCGCTGGCGATTCGGCTGAAGGGCGTCCCGCTCCGCGACCAGTTCACCTTGCTCCGCGGCCGTACGCTTATCATGCTCTTCGAGCAGCCGAGTCTGCGGACGCGCGTTTCCTTTGAGGTAGGCATCGCGCAGCTCGGCGGCCAGGCGATCGTCGCGAGCGGCGACGAGTTCATGCTCGGCAGCCGCGAGTCGCCGGAAGACGCGGCGCGTTCGCTCGCGCGCTATGCGGACGCGATCATGATCCGCACCTACAACCACCAGCTCCTCGAACGGCTTGCCGGCGCCTCGACCGTCCCCGTGATCAACGGACTCTCGCAGCAAGCGCACCCGTGCCAAGCACTCGCGGACTTGCTGACGATTCGAGAGCGCTTCGGGACGCTCGAAGGGCTGCGGCTGGCGTACATCGGTGACGGCCGTAACAACGTCGCCCAGTCGCTCGCCGAAGCCGCGGCGCTCGCCGGCGTTTCGATCACCTTCGGTTGCCCCGCGACCCACCGCCCGTCCGACGCCTTCCTCGCAAAGCTGGTGCAGCTCGGCGGCGCGCACGATATCACGGCCCGAGCGTTCACGAGCCCGATCCGCGCAGCGAAGGAAGTCGACGTCGTCTACACCGACATCTGGACTTCGATGGGGGACGAGCAGTATATCGAACGGAACGCGGCGGCGCTGCTCTCGTATCAAGTGAACGAGAAGCTGATGCGGGCCGCCGCGAAGCATGCGATCTTCATGCATTGTCTCCCCGCGCACCGCGGCGAGGAAGTCACGGACGGCGTCATCGACGGAATCCAAAGCGTCGTCTTCGATCAGGCCGAGAACCGCATGCACGCGCAAAAAGCGCTCTTGCTCGCGCTGCTCACCGACTTGCGGGGGTTCGAATTGTGAAAACCAAACGGCAACGCGCGATCCTTTCGCTGATTGCGGCTCGGCCGATCCGCTCGCAGGACGAGCTGGCCCACCTGCTCGAGCAGCAGGGGTACGAGGTGACGCAAGCGACCGTCTCCCGCGACATCAAGGAGCTTGGACTTATGAAAGTCCCGCTGCGCGACGGGAACGGCCAACAATTCAAGTACGTCGAGCCTTCGGCCGGCCCTCAATACAGCAGCCGCCTCCACCGCGTCGTCGCAGAGCTCGTCGAAAACGTCCGCGGAAGCGGGAATCTCATCGTTCTGCACACGCCGCCGGGGAGCGCGATGATGCTCGCCTCCGCGATCGACGGCGCCGAATGGCCCGAAACGCTCGGGACGATCGCGGGAGACGACACCGTCTTCGTCGCGATCGCCAAACCCGAACAGCTCGGGATGCTCGTCCAACGCTTTCTCGATATGAAAGGTGGCACTCAGTGAGCCGCGTCGTCCTCGCCTACTCGGGTGGACTCGATACCTCGGTTCTGCTCAAAAAGCTGATCGATTCCGGAAACGAGGTGATCGCGATGACCGCGAACCTCGGCGAAAGCGATCACATCGCCGGCGAAGCTGCCGAAGCCGCGCTCGAAGGCGTGCGGCGCAAGGCCCTGACGCTTGGCGCGAAGGAAGCGGTCCTGCTCGACGTGCGCGAGCGATTCATCAAGGACTACTGCCAGTACGCGCTGCGCGCGAACGCGCTCTACGAAGGCGTCTATCCGCTCTCGGCCTCGCTTTCACGTCCGCTGCTCGCCGATCTCCTCGTCGAGACCGCGCACGAGTATCATGCCGACGCGGTCGCGCACGGCTGCACGGGCAAAGGCAACGATCAAGTCCGCATCGAGGTCGGCGTCCGCGCGCGGGCGCCGGAACTGCGTTGCATCGCGCCGCTGCGCGACGAGCCGATGTCGCGTCCCGACGCAATCGCCTACGCGCAAGCGCACAACGTCCCGATCCCGCACACGATCGACAAACCGTTTTCGGTCGACGCAAACCTTTGGGGACGCTCGATCGAAGCCGGCGTCCTCGAGAATCCGTGGACCGCGCCGCCCGAGGAAGCGTACGCCTGGACGAAGCCGCCGTCGCAACAGCCGTCGGTCCCGACCGAAACGATCGTCGATTTCAACGAAGGCGTTCCATCGATCGAAGGCGTCTCGGGTGCGAAGATGCTGGCGAAGCTGAATGGGATCGCCGGAGCGCACGGGTTCGGTCGCCTCGATCTCATCGAAGACCGCGTCGTCGGCCTGAAGTCGCGGGAAGTCTACGAATGCCCGGGGTCGCTCTCGCTGATCGCCGCGAACAAAGCGCTGGAGCGGCTCGTTCTCACGCGCGACGAGCTGCGCGTCAAGGCGGGGCTCGATCAAAAGTATGCAGAGCTGATCTACGACGGCTTGTGGTCGTCGCCGCTGCGCGGCGCGCTGAACGCATTCAACGAACATCTCGCGGCGCGGATGACGGGCTCGGTGCGGCTCTCGTTCTTCCACGGGCAAGCCGTCGTGACGGGATCGCGCTCGCCGTTCGCGCTCTACGACGAAGGGCTCGCGACGTACGGCGCCGGCGATACGTTCAAGCACGACGCGGCGACGGGATTCATCGAGATCTTCGGCCTGCCGGTCGCGGCCGGCGCGCGAACGGCGGGCAAGTCGCTCGCGTGCACGTCGTAAGCGATCTCCAATGGGGCGGCCGCTTCGCGCAGCCCCCCGACCCGCAGCTGATCGCCTTCGGCTCCTCGCTCGAAGACGATCTCGTCCTGGCGCCCTTCGACGTCCGCTGCTCTCGCGCGCACGTCACGGCGCAGCTCGAGGGCGGCGTGATCGAGCGCCCCGCCGCCGAAGCGTTGCAGGCCGCGCTCGATTTCGTCGCCGATGAGATCGGCTCGGGGGCGTTCGAACGGTTCGCGAGAGCCGGCGCATTCGAGGACGTGCACGGTGCGATCGACGCGCGCGTTCGCGAGCTCGCACCCGAAGCCGGCGAGGCGCTGCACGCGGGTCGTTCGCGCAACGATCAAGTCGCGACGACCCTGCTCTTATACGTCCGCGACCGCGCCGAATCGGGGCTACGAGTTTCGTCGAAAATCGCGCGGCGTTTCCTCGACCTCGCGCAGACGGCGCTCGACGACCGCACGCTCCTTGCAGCCACGACGCACTGGCAGCCGGCGCAGCCGGTGCTGCTCGCATTCTGGCTGCTCGCCGCGTCGGCCGGCTTCGAGCGCGCCGGCCGTCGCTTCGCCGGCGTCGCGGAGGATGCACTCCGCTTCGCGCCGCTCGGATCCGGCGCGCTCGCCGGCAGCTCGCTCCCGCTAGAGCGGGACGCCGCGGCACGGGAGCTCGGTTTTCGGGAGCCTAGCCGCAACGCGCTCGATGCCGTCGGCGACCGCGACGTTGCGCTCGATCTCCTGCACGCCGCGGCCCGCGCGGTGATCACAGCGTCGCGCCCGAGCGAAGAGTTGATCGTGTGGATGACGCCGGCGTTCGGCTACGCAAAGCTCGGCGATGCGGCGGCGACCGGCTCGAGCCTCATGCCGCAGAAACGAAACCCCGATCCGTTCGAGCTGGTCCGCGCGGCCGCCGCAAGCGCGCTCGGAACGCTGACCGGGGCGCTCGCGAGCGTCAAAGGGCTCGGGCTCTCGTATCACCGCGACCTTCAGGAAACGAAGGCGCTCGTCATCGGCGGGACGGAGCGCGCGCTGGCGGCTCTCGGCGCCTTCGATGCGGCCCTCGCGCACGTCACGTTCGACCACGACGCGATGACCGCCGCAGCGGCCCGAGGATTCACGGTCGCGACCGATGCCGCCGATGCGCTGATCGCCCGAGGGATCCCGGCGCGTTCGGCGCACCGATTCGTCGGCGAGGTCGTCGCCGCGTCTGGGAGCCAGACGTTCGGGCAAAACGAGCTCGAAGTGTTGCGGGCCAACACTGGGTTAAGCGACCTTAAGGTCCCGCTCGATCCCCTCGATTCCGTCGCGGCGAAGCGAACCTCCGGCTCGACGAATCCGAGCCAGATCGCCAAGGCGATTGCCACCGCGCGCAGCGAACTCGATGCGCTCGAAAGAAGGAAAGGATGACGCGCGCACACATCGTCGGCGCCGCCGGATACGCGGCCGGCGACCTAATCCGCTTCTTGGACTCGCATCCGGACGTCGAGCTCGTCACGCTCGAAAGCGAGAGCGCGGCCGGAACGCAAGTCAGGGACGCGTTCCGCAGCCTCGCAGAGATCCGAACGTTCGACGGAGCCGGCTCAGCGCTCGCAGCCTGCAAGTCCGGCGACATCGTCTTCCTCGCCGGCGAGAGCGAGAAAGCCCGAAGGCTCGCCCCCCAATTCCTTGCGAGCGGTGCGCGCGTCATCGATCTCTCCGACGCGTTTCGCGTCGGCACGCCGAACGCCGTCTACGGTCTCCCCGAGATCTACCGCGATCAGATCGCACGCGCTCAGCTGGTCGCGAACCCGGGCTGCTATCCGACGGCAGCCCTGCTGGCATTGATCCCGCTCGGATTTCTCGCCGACCGGATCGCAAACGTGATCGTCGACGCGAAGAGCGGGATCAGCGGCTCCGGCCGTTCGCCGAAGCTCGCGTCCATGTACGCCGAAGTCGACGGAGACGTCCGCGCCTACGGCATCCCTTCGCATCGCCACGGTAAAGAGATCGAAGCCGAGATGCGCGCGCTCGGAATCGTCGCGCCGTTCGTCTTTTCGCCGCACGTCGTCCCGCTCACGCGAGGGATGCTCGCCGACGTCTACGTCATCGTGCGCGAACCGCTCGACGAAGACGAGCTCCGCGCGGCGTTCGCGCGTGCGTACGGCGGGAATCCTTTCGTCGAAGTCCTCGACGGGACGCGCGTCCCGTATCTTCCGGCGCTCGCCGGGACGAACCGGGCGCAGATCGCGCTCAGCCTCCGAGGCGGCGCGATTCACGTCATGACCGGGATCGACAACCTCGGCAAAGGCGCCGCCGGTCAGGCGGTCCAGAACATGAACATCATGTGCGGTTATCTCGAGGAGAGCGGCCTTGGCCATCGCGCAGCAATCGTCTGAATCGTATCGGCTCGTGAGCCTCCGCGGCGGCCTCGGCGCCGTCCCGGGGATCCGCTGCAGCGGCATCGCCGCCGGGATCAAGAAGCGCAAGAGCGATCTTGCCGTGATCGACCTCGGCGCGGACCACGTGTGCGCGTCGGTGATCACGACGAACGACGTGAAAGCGGCTCCGCTGCTCGTGAGCGAGGAGCACATCGCGAAGCGCGGCAATGCGATCCGCGCGATCGTCGCAAACTCGGGTTGCGCGAACGCCTGCACGGGTCAGCGCGGACTCGACGACGCGCGCGCCACCGCGCGCGACGCCGCGCAGCTGCTCGGGATCGAGGCCTCGCAAGTCCTCGTCGCCTCGACCGGGGTGATCGGCGTGCCGCTGCCGATGGAGCTCGTCGGTAAAGGGCTCGAGCGCGCGGTGCGAGCCCTCGCCGACGGAACGGAGGCCGCGCTCAGCGCAGCCGAAGCGATCATGACGACGGACCACGTCCCCAAGCTCGAAGCGTACGCCTTTTACGACGACGGCTCGAAAGAACGTCGCGTCGTCGGTGGGATCGCCAAAGGCTCCGGGATGATCGCACCCAATCTGGCGACGATGCTCGCGTTCGTCGCGACCGATGCCGCGTGCAGCCGAGCGTCTTTGAACGCTGCGCTGAAAGAAGCGGTCGAGGACACGTTCAACATGATCTCGGTCGACGGCGACATGTCGACCAACGATTGCGTGTACGCGCTCGCGCGACCGGGAACGGGCGAAGCGACGCCCGGCCTGCGCGCCGCGCTGCACGCCGTCTGTCGCGAGCTCGCGATCGACATGGCAAAAGACGGGGAAGGCGCGAGCAAGCGCCTCACCGTGCACGTCACCGGCGCACGCGACCGCGCCCAAGCGCGCGCCGTCGCGCGCGCGATCGTCAACTCGAGCCTCGTGAAGACCGCCCTCTACGGCGAGGACCCGAACTGGGGCCGAATCATCGCCGCCGCGGGGAGCGCGAACGCGGGACTCGTGGAGGACGCGTGGTCGATCGCGCTCGCCGGCCAGCCCTGGGTCTCACGTGGGGCGGTCGAAGTCATGAGCGAGTTTGAAGCGCACAGCCATCTGGAAGAGAAGTCGATCGAGATCGGCGTCGATCTCGGAGTCGGCGAGGCCGAAGCGACCGCCTGGGGATGCGATCTCAGCCTCGAGTACGTGCGCATCAACGCGCACTACCGGACGTGATCGCGCACGCCGGCGGCGACGCCCTCCCCGTCGTTGAGCATCCGCACCTTCTCAAGAACTACAATCGCGCGCCGATCACGATCGTTCGCGGCGAGGGCGTGTGGCTGATCGACGACCGCGGCGAGCGGTACCTCGATCTCGTCGCGGGGATCGCGGTCTGCGCGCTCGGTCACGCGCATCCCGCAATCGTCGGGGCGATCGCCGCGCAGGCTTCGACGCTCGTCCATTGCAGCAACCTGTACTTTCACGAACCGGCCGGAGAGCTCGCGAACAAGATCGCCGCGCTCACCGGATTCGATCGCGTCTTCTTCTGCAACTCGGGGACCGAGGCGAACGAGGCCGCGATCAAGCTCGCGCGCAAGCGCGCTTTCCGCTTAGGACAGACCGAGCGCAACGTCATCCTCGCCTGCCGGAACTCGTTCCATGGCCGGACGTTCGGCGCGCTCGCCGCGACGGACAACCCGAAATATCAAGAAGGCTTCGGACCCCTTCCGGGCGGGTTCGCGTTCACGCCGCTCAACGAGATCGCCGCGCTCGAAGCGGCGATCGACGAGAAGACCGCCGCGTTCATCGTCGAGCCGGTGCAGGGCGAGAGCGGTGTAATCCCGGCGACGCGCGAGTTCCTCGAAGCGGCGCGAGGGATCACCGCCGAGCGCGGCGCGTTGCTGATCTTCGATGAGATCCAAACCGGAATGGGCCGAATGGGGACGCTTTTCGCGTTCCAGCACTTCGGCGTGGGGCCCGACGCGGTCACGGTCGCGAAGGCGCTCGCGAACGGTTTGCCGATCGGCGCGCTGCTCGTGACCGAAGAAGCCTCGGTCGCGCTGCAGCCGGGCGATCACGGCACGACCTTCGGCGGCTCGCCGGTCCCGTGCGCGGCCGCGCTCGCGCACCTCAACTTGCGCGACCGAATGGACCTCGACGCGCACGTCAAGGAAATGTCGGCACTGCTTTTCGCCGAGCTTGGGTCGATTGCCGACGAGTACCCCGAGCGGTTCGAGAAGCCGCGCGGGATCGGTTTGCTCGTAGGTCTCCCTGTGAAACCGCCGCACGAGACGAAGCCGATCGTCGCGGCGGCGCTGCACGAGCATCTGCTCGTCAACGGCGCCGGGCACAACACGCTGCGCTTCGCCCCGCCGCTCATCATCGGGGAGAACGAGCTGCGGGAAGGGATGCGGCGTCTGCGCCGCGCAATCGCCGCCGCATGAACGAGCATCCCCGCGGGATCCACGATCTCGGCGGGCTCGACGCCGGTGCAATCGACCGGACCGAACATCAGAACGATTTTTGGGAGCAGCGCGTCGACGCGTTGATGCGCGCGCTCGGCTCGCTCGAGCCGCCGCTCGTGCGCACCGACGAGCTGCGCCGCGCGGTCGAGGGACTCGGCGCGGAAGCGTACGACAAGTTGACGTACTACGAACGCTGGATTCAAGCGATCGTCAACGTTTTGCTTGAAAAAGGCGCGATCACCGTCGACGAGCTCGGTGCAAAGATCGCGGCGGTGGAGGCGAGGGAGGCTTAGGTGGCGCGCTTCAAGGCAGGCGATGCCGTGCGCGTTCGAAGGCTGTATCCGCCGGGCCACGTGCGGACGCCGTTCTACGCGCGCGGGAAGCGCGGAACGATCGAGCGCGTCTGCGGCGTCTTCAACAACCCCGAGCACCTCGCGTACGGACGTCCCGACGATCCGAAGACGCTCTATCGCGTCCGTTTTCCGCAATCGGAGTTTTGGCCGCCCGAATCGTCGCACGATACCGTCGACATTGAGATCTACGAGCACTGGTTGGAGCCGGCATGAGCGAACATCACGAGGGACACCCGCACCCCGAACACAACCGTCCGAGCACGTACTACGAGAAGATGACCGCCGCTGTGCTCGAACTCGTCGCGGAGAAAGGAATCCTTTCACCCGCGCAGATCACGCACTCGATCGAGGTGATGGACGCGCGCGGTCCGCACCTCGGCGCCCGCGTCGTCGCTAAGGCGTGGAGCGATCCGGCGTTCAAGTCCCGCCTGCTCGCAGACGGAAGCGCCGCGTGTCGCGAGCTCGGGATCGACGTCGGCGCGCTCAAGCTCGTCGTCGTCGAGAATTCGCCGGGGGTCCATAACGTGATCGTGTGCACGCTCTGCTCGTGCTATCCGAAGATGCTGCTGGGGATCCCGCCGGCCTGGTACAAGAGTAAGGCCTATCGCGCGCGCACCGTCCGCGAACCGCGCAAAGTCCTCGCCGAATTCGGGCTCGAGCTCGAACCGGCAACGAGCGTTCGCGTTCACGACAGCACCGCCGACATGCGCTATCTCGTCCTGCCGATGCGTCCCGCCGGAACCGAAGGCTGGAGTGAAGAGCAACTCGCCGAACTCGTGACGCGCGAC
>JAFAMS010000092.1 GCA_019233165.1 Vulcanimicrobiota bacterium
GTTGTGACGCTCGCCGGAATCGCAGAACGGAACGGTGCGCTCAATTACCTGCACGACGACACCGGGACGATCAAGATCTCGCATCCGCTCGGCCTGGCGCCGCAAGGACGCTTCTTCGTTCGCGGCGAGCTCGAGAAGATCGACAAAGATCGGACGTTCGTTATCGAGCGTTTCGCTCCGGCGGCCGAGAATCTCGCGCCGCAAGCGACGCCCACACCGCGCGCGACCGCGACTCCAAAGTAGCCAAGTCGGCGTCGTTTTCGAGAGTGAAGGTCGCGCGCCGCGACGCTTCCGCAGGATCGATCTGCGCTTCCATCCTCCGTTCGATCTCGTCGCGGCTCAAGCCGTCCCGCGCCTGCACGCGCGCGATGCGGAGCTCCTTCGGCGCCGTGACGACGACGGTCGCATCGCACGCCTTCCAATAGTCGCCCTCGAACAACAGCGGGACGACGTGAACGACGACTCGCTCGTTGGAAGTGCTCCGCTCGAGCTCGGCGGCTCGCGCGCGAACGCGCGGATGGACGATCGCATTGAGCGCTTCGCGTTCCGCAGGATCGTTAAAGACGATCGCGGCGAGCGCGGCACGGTCGAGCGTTCCGTCGCGAACGGCCTGCGGCCAGCGGCGCGCCACCGCCGCAAAACCGTCGCTCCCCGGCGCGACCGCCTCGCGGGCCAAGACGTCGGCGTCGATCACCTGTGCGCCGAGCGCCGCGAAGACCCGCGCGACCTCGGTCTTCCCCGAGCCGATTCCGCCGGTGAGTCCAACGCGCATGGCGCTAGCCTCGCGGCGTTTGCTCGATCGTGTCCTTGACCGTCGCGAAGTCTTCTTCGAGCGAGGACTTGATGTCGCCGAGCAGCGCTGCGGCCGTGGCGTCGGCGAGCTTCTTGCCGATCATCGCGTCGAAGAGCTCGCCGACCGGCCCGAGCGGAGGCGTGTACTCACCTCGGAGCTCCATCTCGGTTTCGACGCCGAGTGGATGCATCTTCAGGGAGCCTTTGAACGAGGGAAACGGACCGCCGCCGATCGGCTCCCACTCGAGGTTCATCTCGTCGTGCAGCCGTTTCTCGCCTTTGTGGCCGCGATATGAAACGAAATGCACCAAGACTTCCGCCTCGAACCCGAACGACGTCGGCAGCCCGAGCGATTTGAGTGGGACGAGCAACGTGATCCGGTTTCGCTTCGAGCGCAGGCGCCGTTCGAGCGAGTCGAGCGCGACCGAGTACGGCGCCTTGATGACGATCGTCCCGGCCATTCCGCTCATGCGAACGTCGCTTCGCCGCCCGGGCTAGGGAGCCTCGAGGGTCTCTGCGACCGAGCCGAGCGTCGCGCCGTCGTCGATCGCGTAATCCGCGATTTCTTCGGGAGAGACGTCGGCGACGTGCTGAATCGAACCGGTGATCCGCCGCGTGCTCTGGTTGATCGTGAGCAGCGTGACCTCGACCTCCTGGCCGGGGCTGTACTGCGCGCCGGGATCGAATTCGCCCTTCGGAACCATCGCGAGGACGCCGGGCACGATCTCGACCGGGAGATAGTTCGGCGTGACCTTGACGATTTGCGCGAGGAGCTTGTTTCCTTCGACGAGCTGATCGGCGTTCTGCACCCAGGGATCCGGCAGCGCGTGCTTGAGCGAGAGGCTGACCTTCTTCGCTTCGGGGTCGAACTTCATCACTTCGACCTGCACGATATCGCCGATCTTCACGACTTCGGACGGATGCTTGATCCGCGCGTACGACAGCTCGCTGTTGTGGATGAGCCCGTCGATCCCGCCGAGATCGACGAACGCGCCGAACTCCGCTAGACGAACGACGACGCCTTCACGAATCTGCCCGACTTCGAGCGTTCCGAGCAGCTCCTGCTTCTTCGCGTTCAGCTCTTCTTCTAAGACTTGCCGCTGCGAGAGCACGACGCGGTGGCGCTTGTGATCGAGGTCGATCACCTTCAGCCGCAAGCGCTTTCCGACGAGCTCGTCGAGATTTCCGACCGGCTGGCGGCGGATCTGCGAAGCGGGGACGAAGCCACGCATTCCGAGATCGACGAGGACGCCGCCTTTGACGACCTGCGTCACGGTTGCTTCGATCACTTCGTCGCGCTCGTGCGCTTCGATCACCTTTTCCCACGTCTTCAGCGCGCGGGCGCGCCGTTCCGAGAGAAACAGGGCTCCGTCGTCGTCGATGCGATGGATCATCACTTCGAGCTTGTCGCCGACTTTGAGCGCCTTGGGATCGATTGCGAGGCTCAGCTCGCGGAAGGGCAGCGTCCCTTCTGATTTGCCGCCGATGTCGACGAGCAATTCTTCTTGATACTTGGCGACGATGACGCCGGTTAAGACTTGTCCCTCGTCAAGTACTTTCAGGCTCTCTTCATAGAGCCGTTGCTCGAGGGCGAGCTGGTCTTCTTTTTGGATGTCCGCCGTCTGCGGCGGAGCGATTTCGGTGGTAGAGATTCTGTTCGTCCTATTCAATCCACGGCGCGTGGCCGTGAGCCCCGGAGTTCTCCCGGCCCGTCAACGTCCCGGACGAGTGACCCCGTCGGGGCCCGGAACGAGCAAAGTAGCCGAGAGCCAAACAAATAACGCCAAAGGAGCCTAACCCGAAAGGCCCCTTTTCGTCAACGTTTGGCCGGTCAGGTTCGTTGACACGAGCGGCACCACCAGGTGCCGCGCTGGGCGAGGACCGTCCTGACGAGCTCTTTCCCGCACCGGGGGCAAGGCTCGCCCGCCCGCCCGTAGACGGTCAGCACGTTTTGAAATCCGCCGGCGATGCCCTCCGCGTCGACGTAGTCGCGCGCGCTCGTCCCGCGCATCTCGATCGCGCGCGCCAAGACCGAGAGCAGCGCCGCATGCAGCCGCTCTGCGCGGCCGGCCGAAAGGCGGCCGGCGGGCGTGGTCGGCTTGATCTGCGCCTCCCACAGCGCCTCGCACGCGTAAATGTTCCCGACACCCGCAATCCGTTTCTGATCGAGGAGAAAGGCTTTGATCGGGGTCGTGCGGCGGCGCATCATCGCGCGCAGCGCCGCTACGCTGAACTCGCCGCCGAGCGGTTCGATTCCAAGCTCGGCGTCCCAGCGCTCGCCCGGCCGAACCAGCCTCATCCGTCCGAACTGCCGAACGTCGGCAAACGCGAGCCGCGTCCCGTCGACGAATTCGAGCGCGACGTTCGTATAAGGATAGAGCCCGTCGCCGGCGGCTTGTACGATGAGTCGCCCCGTCATCCGGAGACTCACGACGAGGCTGCGGCCCGAGCTGAGCTCGATCGTGACGTATTTGCCGCGCCGGCCGACGCCGGCGATCCGGTCGCCCGCCAGTTGCGCGCCGAAGCGCGGCCGCTTCGGGGCGATCACGACCTTGGGAAGATACACGCCCGCGTCGCGAATCGTCTTTCCGGCGATCGCGCGGCGCAGACCGCGGGCGATCGTCTCCGCCTCGGGAAGCTCGGGCATTAGTCTCGCGGTTCGAGCTTGGGTATCTCGAGCTTGGTTCCGGCGTGCAATCCCGCGCG